>NZ_DBPRYF010000019.1:0-37242 GCF_059755235.1 Sulfurisphaera sp. | reverse complement strand
TTTTCTGTCTAACCCCGATGCGAAGTCTTTTACTTCTTTCCAGTCTATGTTTTCTTCGTCCCATTGCTCCCTTTTTGCTCTTCTGTAAAGTTGCCATGCTTTCTCATTGTCAAAATTCCACCTTGGAGGATAGACATTATCTATGGGGAAATCAGGTTCCTCTTCAAAATTGAGATTAGAGTATTTGGAGCTCATCAATATAAATGATAAAACTACTCATATATAAACTTTAATAGTTCAATTAAATAATAAGGGACATTCATATATATGCAATTATATTATTCTGACAGACTTATGCACTGCATCATCCATTATGGCTATGCAGTAGGATGCCATTCTCACAAATTCTTTGCATGCATCTGTCTTAGTTTCACATTCCTTTTCTATTTCCTTCATTTCATTTCTTATTTTTTGAATATTTGATATATCTTCGGTTAGAAACATTGTGGTAGATTCTCTAAACATTGATATTATCAAATTTACATTTTTCTCATCAACATGGTCTTTATTATTTAAAAGTGATAGGAACTCTTTCAAATGAGATATGAATCTTCCCAAATCTCTCATTAATATTGCATATAAAATTACGTCTTTAGTGGGTAGGTTAAAGTTGAATGTGTCATCAAGTTGAACACCAATTGCTATGTTTCTTATTATTGTCCTATAGTCCTTCATTAATATATCACACCTAGTGATTAGGTCGTTCTTTATCTCTTCATTAAATTTCTCTAGGAATTTTAGATCTTCAAGCAACTTGCTTATCTTATCTATGAAAGATGAAACTAAATTTTTCAAGTCAGTGTTTACGGGCAAGTTTACTCTGAATGTAATTTTGTTAAAAGTTTCATCTTCAATCTCTAACCCTGCATGGGTGAGTTGCAACTCTCTAAAAGCCTTTTTAGCTTCCTGCGAAATTACATTTTTAGATTTTATTGTAATTTTGTTTATTCCCTGCATATAATAGACCGAAACTAAGTAGAGGGCTTCTTCTAAGTCCTTTAACTCAATTTCCTTTTCGTCATTAATTTTTCTGCTTACCTTTATTTTAAGACCATCAGATACTTCATAAACTTTAAGCTCACTGCCAGCCTCAAGGTCATTTTTCCTTACCCATTCACTAGGGATAGAAATTATAAAACTTCCTCCTTTAATTTTTTGAAGCCTTCTAATACTCATATTTATACGTATATATTTCCAAATAAAAAAGTATAAAATATTTTTCCTTTTACATATTATGTTTTCCAATTAGGTTTTCTTTTCTCTATGAAAGCTTTCATTCCTTCTTTTCCGTCTTCACTCATTAGAGTTACGTAGAAGTTCCTTCTTTCAAAATCAAGCCCTTGTTGGAGTGTAGTCTCAAGAGCTTTATTAACGGCCTCTTTTCCAAGTTCAACTGCGAAACCAGACTTTGACGCAATTTCTTTAGCTAACCTTATTGCCTCATCTAGCAAGGCCTCATCTGGGACTACTTTGACAACTAAACCCCTTCTGTAAGCTTCCCATGCAGAGATTAGTTTCCCTGTTAGTACCATTTCCATTCCTTTGTATTTTCCTACAGTCCTTGTAAGTCTTTGAGTACCTCCTGCTCCCGGGATAATACCTAAATTGATCTCAGGTTGACCTAACGTTGCACTCTCTGCAGCTATAATAATATCACAAGCCATAGCTAATTCTAGTCCACCACCTACTGTGATACCATTAAGTGCAGCTATAACTGGCTTTCTAAAAGTCCTTAACCTCTCCCACATTGGGGCGTGACCAACTCTGGTAACTTCTTCTATACTCATATTAGACATTTCACTTACATCTGCCCCAGCACAGAATGCTTTTCCGTTCCCAGTTACGATTACTGCTTTCACGTCTTTATTCTTCTCAATCTCATTAAATGCTTGGACAAAGTCCCAGACTAGCTCCATGTTTAACGCGTTTAATTTATCTGGTCTGTTAAGTCTAACTATAGCTATATTTCCTTGAATTTCATAAGTTACTGTATTCATTTTTTATTCGCCTCTAAACTGTGGGTTTCTTTTTTCAGTAAAGGCTTTGGTACCTTCTTTAAAGTCATATGTTTTGCCCAATGCTCCCTGCATTGCTGATTCGTAATCAAGAAACTCTTCAAGATCTGAGTAAATCACTCTATTTATCAATCTCTTACTAGCTGAATAGCTTTTGTAAGGCCCATTAGCTATCTCTTCAGCTTTTTTCATAGCCTCCGATAGAGGGTCTTCTACTACTTCAAAACCCAAATCTTTAGCTACCTCAGCATTAAACTCTCCTCCAGTAAGAATGAATTTTTCAAACTTTACACCCCCTAACCTTAGCATCATTAATGCAAGTCCAGTATCTGGGGCTAAGCCAATATTATGGAATGCCGTAACAAACCTTGAGTCTTTTGATACATATCTAATGTCGGTTGCTAGAGCTAAACTAATTCCTGCACCAGCTACAACACCTTTTACCGCTGATATAAATATCTTATTAGAGAACCTTATTTCCCTCAGAATTGGGTAAAATGAACCTCTCAAATCCTCTGCTAGATCTTCAGCAATAGATGATATATCAGCTCCTACTGAGAAAGCTCTACCGCTTCCAGTTATTACAGCGACCCTCTTTTTTGGGTCTCTGTTAAAGTCCTTTAGGGCTTTTGTAAGTTGGTTTCTTAATTCGACATTCATTGCATTTAATTTATCTGGTCTGTTTAGTGTTATAACCGATATATTCCCCTTGTCCTCAACTAATACTTCGTTCCCCATCACTCTATTTTTCTTCTTGTATTATAAAACTCTTGTGGATAAAAACCAGACAAATCTTCTTTTTCTTTCATTTTTCATATATATAAATTGTATAATCAATATTGGACTTTTTGTTATAACTAAACTAATATCATTATATTAGAGTAAGATATATATAGGATTTAAATTATTTATATCTTGTGAATAGAAGAGTAGCAGTTATCGGCGTTGGAAACTCAAAGTTTGGTAAAAGAGACGACGTTACAATTAGGGAACTTGCTTGGGAGTCTGTTAAAGACGCTTTAGAAGACGCAAACCTAAGGCAAAAAGACATTGATATTACAGTTATAGGGAGTACAGCATATAGAGGAACAGAGATTTATCCAGCTCCTCCAGTATCAGAGTACTGTGGCTTTGTGAATAAGAGCCCAGTGAGAGTAGAGGCTGCGTGTGCGACTGGCAGTGCAGCTGCATTTACTGCAATAAACTTAGTTGCTTCAGGTCTAACAGACGTTGCACTAGCAATTGGAGTTGATAAAATGACTGAAGTAGATACTGCGACTTCTTTAGCTATAGGCGGTAGAGGAGGGAACTATTATTGGGAATTCCAGATGTATGGCACTACATTTCCCTCTTATTATGCACTTTACGCAACTAGGCACATGGCAGTCTATGGCACTACAGAGGAAGATATGGCTTTAGCTTCTGTTAAAGCTCATAAGTATGCCTCTTTGAACGAAAAAGCTCACTTTAGGAACAAAGTGACGGTCGAGGATGTGCTTAAGTCAAGAGTTATTTCTTGGCCGATAAAACTACTTGACTCTTCTCCTATAAGTGATGGATCTGCAGCTGTTATCTTTGCATCAGAGGAGAAAGTTAAGGAACTTAAGATAGACACACCAGTATGGGTAAAAGGTGTTGGCTATAGCAGTGACACATCATATATTGCAGCTAGAGGGGAATGGGTAGGTCTAGGAGCTGCTAGGGATGCTGCATTTAAAGCCTACAAGATGGCAAACGTTTCTCCACAAGATATTGAGTATGCCACAGTTCATGATTGCTTTACCATTGCAGAAATCATGGCTTATGAGGATTTAGGCTTAGTAGAGAAAGGTAAAGGAGCAGAACTTTTGAGAGAAGGACAAACTGAAAAAGATGGAAAGGTTGCTGTTAATTTATTTGGTGGTCTAAAGGCTAAAGGACATCCTTTAGGTGCAACTGGTCTTTCAATGATTTACGAGATAACTAAACAATTAAGGGAAGAAGCTGGACCAGTTCAACACTCATTTAAGAGGTACATGGCCTTGTCTCACAATATAGGTGGAACTGGTCATTACGCTTATGTAACTATTTTCAGTAGGTGAGAAAGAGATGGACGGAATTCCCTTACTTTTTAAATATACTGTCCCTGATAAGTTATATGATGTTTTCTGGGAAGGGTTAAAGAAAGGTGAGATCTACGGTACTAGGTGTAAAAAGTGTGGGACACTGTATTTTCCTCCCAGAAAAGACTGTGAAAAGTGTCTAACTTCTAATATGGAATGGGTAAAGTTAAAGGATGAGGGGGTTCTTATGACTTACACAATAGTTAAGCAAAAACCTCAAGGTTTTGATTCGTACCCAGATTACACGATAGGTATAGTTAGGAATTCTGATGGGGTAGATCTTATGTGCTGGGTAAAGGGAGAGCCAAAAGTTGGTAAAAAAGTCAAGTTAACTACAGACACTCAAAGAATAGTTTGTGAGGTGATAGGATGATAACTTACGATGAGACAGACCCAAGATCTCTAACTAAAGAGGAAATAAAGGCTGTCCAACAGTTTAGGTTTAGAAGAATGATAAAGAGGGTATATGAAAACAGCCCATATTATCACAAAGTGATAAAGGAGAAAGGGTTAACTGTTGACGATATTAAATCTCCAGACGATTTAGTTAAGTTACCATTTACTACAAAGGACGATTTAAGAAAACATGCATATCCCTATGGTGGTGATTTTCTAACTGTTCCATTAAGCGAAATTGTGGGTTGGCATATGACCAGTGGCACGACTGGTTTACCTACAGTAGGTGCTTATACTCAAAGCGATATTGAGTTGTGGGCAAATCTTGTTGCAAGGAGCTTAAGGGCTGCTGGTGTGACTAAAGATGATATAGTGGCTAATATTTACGGCTACGGTCTTTTCACTGGAGGTATTGGCTTACATATTGGTATACAGAGGGCTGGTGCTAAGGTTATCCCATGGAGCACTGGAAGGACTGAAGCTCTCGTAAAAACTTTAAAGGACTTTAAGGTTACAGTGGTTACTGGGACTCCTTCATATGAGTTATATCTTGCCGAGAAGATTAGAGAGGCTGGAGTTGACCCAGAAAAGGAGCTTAACTTGAGAGTAGCAATTCCGGGAGCAGAGGCTATGACTAAAGAGATGCTAAGCAAGATTGATAAAGAGTTAGGTCTAGTTGCTCATGGTGGTGGTGCTAGGGAGATTTATGGTTTAACAGAAGCCATAGGTCCCGGAGTAGCACAAGAATGTCCTTACGATAATCACGAAAAGATGCATATATGGACAGATCACTTTTATGTTGAGATTATTGACCCAGATACTGGTGAGCGTGTTGGAGAGGGTGAAGAAGGAGAGCTTGTTATCACTCATCTAACGAGAGAAGGTATGCCACTACTCCGTTATAGGACAAGGGATATAACTAAGCTCGAAGAAAGCGAGGACGACATACCATATCCTACCATAAATATGGTTAAAGGCAGAGTAGATGACGTAATATTCTACAAAGGAGTGAAGATTTATCCGACTGCAATTAACCAGGTTTTGATGAAGTACCCAGAGGTAAAGGAATATAAGATTGTAATAACTAAAGAACCAGCTAAATTTGAGATTTTAATAGAAACTGATAAGCCTTCAGAGGAGTTAAGAAGGAAATTGACAGCTGAGGTTCAAGGTGTTGCATTCGCAACTCCGGAAATTCAATTCTTAGACCCAAATACTTTACCTAGATGGGAAGGGAAATCTAAAAGAGTTGAAGTTAAATAAGAAGTAAAATGTTATTTATCACTGCAAACATCCACAATGCCAAAACTATGATTACTGGAAATACTTTTCAGTAAGACGTAGGAAAGAAGTATTATTCTTTCCCTCAGTAATCATGATACGATGAACATAAAGTCTCCGGAAGATGATAAGAACAAGATTTCTTCTACTAGTCCTTTACTCAGTCTAATGTGGGGTAAAATAAAGGAAAGAAAAGTGACAAATCATAATAAGAATGGTTTTTCAGCTCATATGCTATATTTATTTTTCATAAATCTTTATTGTTTAGATCAAAAAAGTGCTTATATTTATGTTTTAATATGCCTAAATATATAATTTAAAAAATTACACAACTTTTTCTCCTTTCATTTTTACTGCTAGCATAAGTAATCCAACTAGTTTAATCGCGTCACCTATAATTGCTATTTCAGATATATTAAAAATGTAAAACGGTAGTCCTATAGTATAAATCACTGCTCCCCATAAAAATAATTGAGAAGAGATTAAGAATTTTTTAACAGTAAAGAAGATTGATAAACCTGCTAATGGTTCGAAGATATAGCCTAATAGTATTAGCTCTAGTCCAAGAAATTCATGGAAAAATGCTAAGACTAGACCAGCAAATGTTATCACTATTGCAGTGGGTGCCATATAATCCATAAAGTATTTTCTCTTCAACTCAGCTTTATGATAAAAATAGAATGCGGGAATGGATAATATCCATATTATAGTCATCTGCAATAGTCCTAAAGGGGTGAAGGCGAATGATAATGTGTATAAACCTAGTTGGACTAAAAGGGCTAAAATCAAAAAACCTGCAATTATGCTAGTTAAATTACCAAGTTTAAGGTAACTCATATATTAAAATCCTTTTTCGTAATTAAAAAACATTTGTAATAAAACTCTGAATTAACTGATAAGAATTGGCTTTCCACTTTTTGGCCAAGTTATTACGCTAACTAGTACTAGCGCTAGAGCTGCACTTCCGGAACCATCAATTCCGTACATTTGGCCCAACAAACGTTATTTATGGTATTAGGGGACTAATGATTGTGTTATAAATCCCTCTTGCCCAAATATCGTGAACATAAGATTTAATGAGACCAACTTAAAGTTGTTTCTTACTCGAGGTTAGCTTACTTAAACCTTGGAAAATTAGTAAAAGCAAATGTGTGAAAATAAATTAGTAAGAGTTGATGTCTTATTCCTTGATTTTAACAGTCTCTGACATTATAAAAGAATTAACGTTAATGCTCATCTATATTAAGTTTCGTTTGTTTATTTTTAATTAACCCTATCCTTTTTAAATCATTTGAATTAAAGTGATACACCATGTCATTAATAGATCTTAAATACATGAGAATAAGGAAAGGAATAAGAGAAGCATTTAAGGACTATCCAATTTTTGAAACAAAGAAACCTTCTGTTTCATGAATATAAGGAATAAATCTGTTCCCTATCCCTTTAGAAATACCAAAGTTTAGCGGAGCCTTTGCATTATATTCTTTCACAACTTCTTCTCCCTCCTCTGGTAGTAGAGAACAAGTTGCATAAATTACGTAATTCGACGTCGAGACTGCGGTATCTAAAAGTGCTTTTTGTAAATTTGATAGAGATTTAATCCTATCTTTTGTCACCCTTAGTAGGACAGTAGGTTCATTACCTATCATCCCAGTCGAGCTACATGGCGCATCTAAAAGGACTTTATCAGCTATTCTCATGGATTTATTGGTAGAATCTTGCAAAATGAAATTAACCTTGTTAAGATCTACACCCACATCGTGCAAAAACCTCCTTTCTCTATCTAATCTTGGAAAGTCAACATCTGCTACAATAAGTTTGCTGTTATTCTCAGTTAAAGCCATGATCAAAGAGGCTTTGCCACCTGGTGCTGATGACATATCATATATAAGCTCTGACTTTTCAGGCTTTAATGTCTCTACAACTGCCATGCTAGCTTTATCTTGGATAATAATTTTGAAATCTTTAAACGCTTTAGTCTTAGTTACATCACCTTCTAACACTTTATATGCATATTTAATGTCTTTATCTTGTTCAACAATTATACCTTCATTTTCAATTTCCTTCAGTACTTTATCCTCATCACTTTTCAAAGTATTTACTCTTATCCATGTTGTTTTTTTCAAAAAGCTCTCCTTTAGTTTTTCCACCTCATATTCCTTTTTTAGCTCTTCTTCTAGCCATTCCGGAAAAATAACGTTTACCCCTTTTGAAAGAAACTCTTTTACTTTTTTCCTATAACTTTTTCCCTTCAGAGAGAAGTAAGAAAGGATAAGCTGTCTAGCCAATTCGTAAGAGTCCTTTACCCCCTTTGACATTTCTTTAGCTTTTTTGTATGAAACTGGCAATGGATATCCTTTTTCAACAAAGTACAGCACTCTGCTTAGGAAGTCCTCCACATACTAAGCTATTTGGCAAAAATATTTAAGTTTAGAATGAGAATTTATCTTATGAAGCTTGATAAACTAGAAAAAATTTACCTAGATACTGTGTATGGTATTGAAAATTCGAAGGATGTTTATGACTTATTAAAAAGAGTAGGAAAATCGATATTCTTGTTTTTTAAGTTACTTTATGCAAGAAAAGCTAAAATTGACAGAAGTCTGAGCAGAGAACTAATGAGATTCCTTTACGTAGAAGAGAGTACTGAAGAAAAATTACAAAGACTTGGTAAGATTGTTACTCTGATGAGATTTGAGGCAATTAACACAAAGTACCCCTATATAGACTTTTATATGCAGAACTTGGTAACAGAACTGGATAGAATTATGATGAAGAAAGGATATGACTTTTTCTTAGCCCCTAACAGAAAGACCTAAACCATTAAGTAACCAAACGTCTAATGAGAAGTCATAATAATTCCCCTCAAAAGGGATTACGTCCGCCTCGAACATATCCCCTAGCTCAGTGCAGACGTCAACCATATTTTTCCTTTTACTTCCGACATTAACAACACCTTTTATACCTCTTTTTATCAACAAAGATATTATCTCACCAGCTTCTGACACCTTTATAGGAGATACAAAGAAATTAGCATTACATTTTACTCTCCTCTTCTTTATCATAGCCCTTACATAAGGATAAAGCAGACCTTTATACTGCATTGAATAAAGCAAACCAAGTCTAACGACTAGATAGTTACCTAAACTCATTATTCCAGTCTCTCCAGCTAATTTTGTTAAACCATAGTAGTTGAGAGGGTTTGGCGTTGACGTTTCAGAGTAGAATCCCTTCTTGCCGTCAAATATCATAAAAGAGGAGAGATAAACGTTTACAGCTTTGATCTTGTTAGCTGCTCTTCCCACGTTTATAGCATACCATGTATTTATATTCCAAGCCGTACTCTGGTTTTTATTGGCCTCTGGATAAGGTAATTCAAATGTATGCACAACTATATCTGGTTTTTCTTCAAGTACTTTTTGAGGAGAAGTTATAACCACTGTTTCGTCAAAGTGATTTGCTATATGCTGTGCTAATTCTCCTTCATCAGTTAATCCTACTTTCAACATGTAAATTTATAAAGCAACACTAAAAAAGTTATACGTGAGTTCAGCTATAAAGAAATTCGTAGAACTTGAAAAAGGGGACGAACAGCAAGAAAAGATACTTTTCTCTCTTTGGGGTGATAAAGTAACCAGGTTGAGTTTAGATGATTTACAAGTCTTAGAAAAAGTTGAGGGAAGAACTCTTTCTCTATATGTCTATAGAGGTAGTATAGTTGCTTTACTTCACAAGCCTTCCGGTCTATTTCTATTAATTTATGGAGTATCAGCATTAGAACTTGAGACACTTAGGTATATAGTTGAAAAATCGAAAAATCCAGATGCGGATTTCATTTCCTTGGTGTATGATTATTTAAACAAAGAAAACGGTAGACTAGGTCTTAATCAATAGTTTCAAATTCTACGTAGTCTTCTAGTTCACTGCAACTAGATTTGTCTCCCTTTATGCAACCTCTAACTAGATAAAGATAATATAGAATATCTTTACTTTTTTCCACGTCAAATTTCTCTTCTACTTTTCTTATAATCTCGTTCAACGCTTTTACCATGTAATTTTCTCCTTTGTTTAAGTTAATCAAGTTCTCGTTATATCTTAAGAACCTATACTGCACTTTGTTACCGTGAAGAATCCTTGTTGCATATATGTCCTTGTATACTCTAACTAGGATTATATTAAGCTTCTTTTCTGCATTAATTAACATGACCTTGTTGCTGTTTTCTAGTTCAATAGCTGAAAACCCTTTTGGCACTTTCTTTAAGTTCCCGTTCTCGTCAAGCAAGTTGCTTATTTTATATTTCATATTTGGTATGTATCCTATGAGGATTATATAGTTTATTCCTTTAGACTATGTAAAACTATATAGTATATGTGTTAAAATATAGTGCTATATGAAGTAAAGGGGTAATCTTTATAAAATGTGAGAAAATCTTTATACCAAATGAAAATCTCAGATTATTTCAAACCCTTGGATCAAAGAAATTTCGATGTATGGCACATAAAATCTCTTTTAACAACTGGTATGGGAGTTTTTACTGACGGCTACGATCTATCATCAATAGGTATAGTATTAACTACTGTACTAGCTACTTTTGGCATAACAAAAAATTCACCAGATTATATGCTTTGGAACAGCTTAATTGCAGGTTCAGCCTTAATAGGTGCTGCAGTAGGCGCAATAATTTTTGGTTTATTAGCTAATAAAGGCAGAAAAACATTTTACGGTATTGATGTGGCGTTAATGACTGTAGGCGCTGTCTTGCAAGCCTTCGTTACAACACCCTTAGAACTTGTTTTAGTTAGAGGTCTTCTAGGTTTAGGAGTAGGAGCTGACTACGTACTTTCACCAATGATAATGGCAGAACATTCAAATGCAAAAGACAGAGGAAAACTACTAGCTTTTGGCTTTGGAATGATGTGGGGATTTGGAGCTACAACAGCTGCAGCAATTGATCTAGGTTTGCAAGCGGCAGGAGCATCTCCAGATTTAATTTGGAGGGTTGTTTTAGCGGCAGGAGCAATTCCAGCAGCTTCTGTCATTTATTTAAGGAGAAAAATACCGGAAACACCAAGATACTTGTTAAGAATTAAAGGTGATGCTGAAAAGTTCAGAGACGTGGTAAAGACTTTAGCAAAAACAGACGTTCAAGTAAATAGTGACGTTAGAGACATAAACTCCTTCTCTGACTATTTTGCTAGATTTTGGAAACCATTTATTGTTGCTGCATTCTTATGGTTCCTCTATGATATCGTAGCATACTCTGGAATACTTTTTGGCCCTAGTGACATTGCTAAAAGCGTAGGGATAAATAATAGTGCTATATTCCAGTTTATCACTGAATTTGTATTTATAGTTCCAGGTGGCATTGTAGCAATACTTACACTTGATAGAGTTGGAAGAAAACCAATGCAGACAATAGGTTTCATTGGGATGGCTGTAGCCTTATTGATGTTTGCTGCATTAAAAGCGGTAGTGCCTGCGATGATTGCCTTAATAATGTATGGCATGTACGATTTCTTCTCGCAAGCAGGACCAGGTTCAGTCAGTGCATCTGGAATGCTAGGAGTAGAATTAGCGCCAACAAAAGTGAGAGGACTTATACAAGCAATTACAGTTGCTGCAGGTAGAATAGGTGCTTCTTTAACAGCCTTTGTCTTTCCATATTTCTTCCATATATATGGAGAAAGCTTCGCCATCGAATTTCTAAGCGCAATAGCATTTATAGCAGCAGCTTTAACATATTTCGGAATTCCAGAAACCAAAGGTAAACCATTAGAAAAAGCATCGGGTGAAGAAGCAGTTTCTGCAGGAGAATCAATAAATCAATAATTTTTTAATTCATGTTATGTGTATATCTTAATCGTGAAACAAAGGAAGGTTTTTTAACAACCTCTAATTTAAACTATAATATTCGATCAATCACATTTAAACTCTTCAAAGAAGATTAACAAAAGTTTATATTTTAGTAGTACATATATTTGATATGATAGATATGAGTGTAACTGCAAATAAAAAAAGGAAAGAGATAGAAGACAACTTAGAAGTAGTTTATGATGACGATGAAGTGACGGTAGTAGTTGCTCCAGAAGAAGATGAACTAAAGAATGTCATAATAAACCTGCTCAGAGAAAAACCAATGGATGTAAAAGAGATACATAATGTATTAACTAATTTAGCTAGCGATGAAAAAATAAGGAAAGCACTTTATGAACTAGCAGATGAAGGAAGAGTAGTAGAGGATAGAAAAAGTAAAAAATTTGTTTTGGTAGGGAATTAAACTCTTTTACTCTTTATCAAGTCATCAAGTTTTACATTACTAACTCCATTAATTTCAATAGGTTGCTTGGCTGGATAGAAGTCCTTATAATTAGGTATGTTAGCAACTAGCCTATCTTCAAAAGTTGGTACTAGCTCGTTTTGATAAAATATACCAATTGGTATTTTTTCTCCCCATTCATAAGATTTTAGAATTGCTTGTTCAAATTTTTTCTGAGCTTCTTCCTCTCTTTTAACTGTGGGATCCCAGCCAGTAGTCTCAAGCTTATAAACTCTCTTGTCATACCACTCTTTAGTATTTATATCGTTGTAAGTTGGGCATGGTTGTAAAATCTCTACCAGAGCACTTCCTTTATGCTTTATTGCAGCTTTTATTAACTCTTTTAAGTGTATAACGTCGTAAGCGTAGCCTCTAGCTGCGAATGTATATCCAGATGCCAAAGCAACTGCTATTGGGTTTACAGCGTCCATTATATTTGGTTTAGGCAAAGACTTTGTTTTCTCTCCTCTATGTAAAGTAGGAGAGGCTTGACCCTTTGTGAGACCATAAACTCCGTTGTTGTGAACTAGCACAGTCATATCAATATTTCTTCTTCCTAAGTGTACGAAATGTCCCATCCCAATTCCTAATCCATCTCCATCTCCTATGTTGACAATAACTTCTAATGATGGGTTAGCTAACTTTATCCCAGTTGCATAGGCAATAGATCTACCGTGAAGTGTGTGCACTCCAGATATTGGTAAGTTCATGAAGTGAGGAAGTTTGCCGGAACATCCAATTCCAGACACTATTGTTACTTTTTTAGGATCAATACCAAGTTCTCTTATTGCTTGCTCCTCAGCTCTCAATATTCCAAAGTTTCCACAGCCTGGACACCAATCAACAAATACTGGTTTACGCTCCGCCATAAACTACCACCCTTTTCTCATTGTTTTTAACTATTTTCTTCACACCTTCTATTACTTCTTCTCTAGTTATAGGTCTTCCGGTCCATTTTAAGATAAAATCTGTTGCAAATATTCCCGTTTTCTCAGCTAATATTTCTGCACCTTGAGCTTGGTAGTTGTTTTCCACTGCTATTATTTTATTTTTACCTTCAAGTACTTTCCTCATTAACCTTGACGGATAAGGATTAAACATCCTTACTTGCACCATCATTGTCTTTATCCCCTCTCTGTTTAACTCTTCCATTGCCTCAAGTATAGCCCCTTTAGGTGAGCCCCAAGTTAGCAATACAATATCTGAATCTCCAACTATGTTAACTCTCTGCTCTTCTGGTATTTCTTTGTCAGCTAGCTCTAATTTTTTCATCCTCTTTTGATACATCTTCATCCTATTGACGCTATTTTCAGTGATATGCCCTTCCTCATTATGTTCGTCTCCTGCATGGAAAATGCTAGCTTCTCCTAAGAATGCCCTAGGGGAAACTCCATCATCTGTTATTTCAAAGCGGTTGAAGTAGTCTCCAGAGGGTTTAACAATTTTACCTCTTTCAATAATGTAAGGTTTATTTCTTATCCACTCTTCATCAAAGACTGAATAAGCGTTAGCAAGTGTCTTCTCAATTATATGGATTGTTGGAGTTTGATACTTTTCAGCTAAGTTTAGTGCCCAAATAGCATCCCAAAACGTTTCAACGTGATCTCCAGAAGCAATAACAATCCTTGGAAATTCACCATGACCTACGTTTAATGCAAATTTTAAATCACTTTGACCAGACCTTGTAGGTAGTCCAGTTGATGGTGCCCCCCTCATATAGTAGGTAATTACAACGGGAACTTCATTCATGCCAGCCCAACTTATTCCTTCAGCCATTAACGCAAACCCTGGCCCAGAAGTTGCTGTAGCACTTCTTGCACCAGTTAAAGCTGCACCGTTAGCCATGTTTATTGCAGCAAGTTCGTCCTCTGTTTGAATAACTACAACTCCACCTTTCCTTAATTCATTACCCTCTGTTATAATATCTAAGTTTTGATTAGCTTCAATGTATGTGCTTTCATCAGATGCTGGTGTGATGGGGTAATAAGATTGGAATCTTAAACCACCAGCTAATTTCCCTAAAGCTGATATAGTATTTCCATCAACTTGAATTCTTGGTTTTTCAACCTTGATCTCTTTTAAGTTATAAGCGTTGGGTACAGCGTTATAACCTAATTCAGCAGCCATTGTGTTAAATTTAACGAAAAGTTCATTCTTAAAGGCTGAAGATATCGCATCTCTTAAGTAATCAATTTTTAATCCTAATAAACCGTAAGACGCACCAACAGCAATCATGTTTTTAGCTCTCTCTACTACTGACATAGGAACTTTGAATGTGTCAGCAATTTTCTTTATTAACTCTGTATAGTTAAAGCCAATTACTTTTACTCCTCTACTTTTAACGTATTCTAACACGTCTTTTATAGTAAAACCCAGGTTGTTTTTCTTAAGCTCTTCTTTTACTTGATCAGCCATCTCAGGCTCCATTGACTTAACTAAGTCAACTGAAGTGTATTCAAACTCAGTGTTGTATATTAAGTAGTCTCTAACCTCTGTGAAATGTTGGAACACTGTTTCAGCATCGAATGTAGCTAGTATGTTTGTGTAAGAAGACAAACTCTTTACCGGGTTTTCACTTATTACAACTTCAAAGTAACTATGCCTTCCTTTGATGTTTGAGTAGTACTCTCTGTTTCCAAAGAGATAATAACCAGCCTTTGCAACAGCATTTCCAAATATGTTGGCAGAAGTGTCTACACCTAGTCCTTGGGCTCCTCCTATCATCCAGACGATTCTGGTCATATTATATTGTCTTTCATTTGAAAAATAAAAGGTTTTTTATTCAGAAATAAGGGATTATATGTTGTGATTCAAGCGGAAGGAATAGTAAAGAAATACAATGGGAAAGAAGTTCTGTCTAACGTCTCTTTGAACGTGAACAAAGGAGAGTTTGTTTCGTTAATTGGACCTAACGGAGCTGGTAAAACTACTTTAGTTAGAATTATTTTAACACTTATCAGACCCGAAAAGGGTTTAATAACGATCCTTGGGAAAAATCCGTATAAGGACAAGAAGGTCTTCAAAAGTTTGGGCTATGTCCAAGAATTACCTAACTTACCTCCATTTATGACAGGAAAGGAAGTTTTGCTTTTATCAGCTAAAATCAAAGGTGTTAAGAAAGAGGAAGTGGATGAGCTCCTTGATCTGGTTGGTATGAGTGAGTTTGCTAATAGGCAAGTAGCTAAATACAGTAAAGGAATGACACAGAGAATTGCAATTGCTGAAGCTTTGCTAGGTAATCCAGAAATCCTCGTTTTGGATGAACCTAATATAGGTATTGACCCTATTTTCTCCCTTAAGGTAAGAGAGTTATTTGATAAGCTAAAGAGAAACGGTTCTTCAATCTTAATGACCTCACACGAGCTTGAGGATGTGAGGAAACTCTCAGACAAGGTTTACATGATTTATAAAGGGAAGATTCTCTTTGAAGGTAATGTAGAAGACCTCGTAAAGAAGTTTTTGGGGATACAAGTTGTAATTGAAGGAGAAGAGTTAGAAAAAATAAGTAACTTTATTTCTTCGTTAGAGTATGTGAAAAAAGTGTTTAAGGAGGGTAAGAAACTAGTAGTTTCCATGAATGAGGATAAGAGGGAGGAACTACTTAGGACGTTGGTAGAGTCGCATTTTCATATTAAAAGTTTTTACATGGATTTAAATTTGGAGGAAGCATATTCTAGGGCGATAAATAGTGCTTGAGATAATGTTTTATGAATGGAAAAGGGCTATATCTAGGAAGAAGTTTCTTGTCCTTTTGATTGTTTCTCTTTTCTTTGAAATAGCGGTGTATTTTGCAGTTTATTTTGTTCCCTCAGAGAGGGTAAGAGTTCTGTTAACCCCTCTTTATCCCTACATGTGGGCTTTAGGGGTTCTTCTTCCTCAATCTCTTCTCCTTCATTTTCTTGCAATTTCCATAGCCTCTGGTTCTATGTCAGAAGAGTATGAGCAGGGTACTATCGATTTCTTTTTAACTAAAGCTATAACAAGGTCGAGGTTTTTAGCAGAGAAGTGGTTAGGCTCTTTTTCTCTCCTAGTTCTTGTCTATGTTATAATGATTACTCTCGCAGTTGTATTTTCCTATGGGTTTTTTGGATTACAGCAAGATGTTAACGTACTTCCAGAAACCATTCTCTCTGTACTTTTCTCTTCCCTAGTATTTTTCAATATAGCATTTATGATAGGAGAAGTTTTTAGGAGAAGTAGCTTGTCATTTATAATTTCAAGTTCCATTCTAATCGGTTCGATTCTGATAAGCACAGTACTCTCTTTCATAAGTATTCTTACTCACTCACCGCAGTATGAGGTAATCTCAGAGTACTTGCCATCTTGGGGTGCTACACAGCTTCCTTTTGTTTTATTATCGAACTCTCCATTTAGTACTCTCATTCAAGCATTAGACTTGATACCAATTACATCTACTGACGTGACTACAGCAGTTTTATCAGTCTTAGTTTATGCCTCAATCCCTGCTTTCATTTCGATAATCAACTTTTTAAGAAGAGACATCCCTAAGAAAGTAAGCTAATTAATGTCTAGGTATTTTTTTAGAAAAATAACAAAAAAAAAAAAAATAACAAAAAAAAAATTGTACATTCTACCCACAAAAATTTAAAAGTCTATCTTCAGAGATTATAAACGTAATGATTAGAATTAACATACTGAGCCTTAAGGGCGGTGTAGGTAAGTCTTTAATAGCATTTAAATTAGCTGTCAAACTGTCTCGTAGCTACAAAGTGGTATTAGTGGATAGATCTTTATCAAAGTCAATTTCTAGTTTTCTTGGCATTAGAGAGGAATTTAGAAAAGGAGAGTATTGGAAAGACCTTGGCAATTTGAGAGTACTTAGATTTGACTATCCTGCAGATGAGTCCCAAATTATTGAGGAATACAAAAATTTAATGACGTATGACGTAATGATAGTGGACAATCCTTCCCTTCCTTCAGATGAGTTTTTTAACCTTGATTTAACTTCATGGGTAAAAGCCTCAAACTCCTACACTTATGACTCGATTGTTATTTTAACCCCACCAGGGGAGTTAATGGATCAAACATTGAAAGTGATGCTTTCAATGAGTGATTATTTAAAAGAAATTATAGAGGGAAACTTGTCATCAACTATGACTACTGTTCAGTTATTTAGACCAATAGGCATCGTAATTAATGAGGTTAAGAGTGAGTATCAAATTGATTATGATAAGATAAGAAGATATCTCGGAAACCCAATGATAATTAAAATTCCCTTCAAAAAGAAGTTATTTGGAAGTCCTTTTAGCGATGAGTTAAATGAGATTGATCCGCTAGTTGATTATATTAGGACATTAACTTAGATATTTATGATGTTTAGAATTCATAACTTCCTTCGCAAGTTTGGTATAATTATCTTTACTCTAGGAGTTTTACTTGTTATTCTTTCCATTTATGACCTCCTTCTTCTACCATACGGACTCGTTTTTATCCTTATAGGCTATGCCACTTTAGTCTTACTATTTAGAGATTATAAGAAAGCATTAACAGAAGCAATAAAAATACCCTCGCTCATTCTCTTAGCTTTTATTGGAATTTATCTTTACCAGAAGAAAATACCTTACGTTAACGGCATACCTTACTATTATTACGTGGACGTAGCAATAGCTGTTGTTATTGTACTGCTGATCTTTAGGTTTAGATGGAACATTTGCAGGGAAAAGAACTGCTTTGTAATTCTCTCCTATGCCAAAAGATCCCAAGATTATTTGAAGTGCAGGGATTTAACAAGGTTTGCGGAGTGCTTTGCAGAACGTGACGCTGAGAAATATTTTATTGATACTGTATCTAGAATGAAGAGAAATGACTTAGAAAAAATAAGTAAAAAGGGCCTTCCACCAAAGTACCTTTATCTTCTCTCTCAATATTATTTAGAGAGGAAAGGAGAACTTCTTCTTATAGCATGTAAAGGTGGGTATAGGATAGCATGTAAGGATTGGAAGCCAGAAATGTGGAAAGGGTTAGAAATAGGAGGTTACAAAGTTATTGATCTCATAGGTGAAGGAGGCTTAAGTTACATATTAAAAGGGCAAAAAGACGGAACGATTTACGCACTAAAAATACCTAAATTATATCCCAGCAGTTTTACTACTAAAAGCTTGAAGGATATGTTATCTGACATCAAAAACGAAGAAAGCGTTTTAGTTCAAATTTCAGAGAAATCTCGAAATATAGTAAAAGTTTATGCTGTTCATTTTGATGAGACAGACATACAATCAATACTTAAAGGGGATCTCTCGGTCTATATTTCAAATCCACCCTATATTGTCCTTGAATACATGGGTGGCGGATCAGCATATAACTATGACTTTACAGACTTTAGATGGAGAAAAGTAGCCTATCTTATCATCTCTAAGATCGCTTATGCCCTAGACGTTATACACAAGAACGGCTATGTTCATTCTGACGTTAAACCGCAAAATATTCTCTTTTCCTCTCAATTACCAAAGAAACCACAAGACGCATTAAAGGTTTTACAGAGTGGTAAAATAGAAGTAAAATTGAGTGATTTAGGAAGTGCAGTAAAAATAGGGGAAAAGGCTATACAGTTAACTCCAGAGTATGCTTCGATAGAACATGTAAAATCTCTTTTTATAGGAGGTATCTCTCCCTTTGATGATATATACTCTTTAGGTTCAACTGCATTCAGAATGTTAACTGGTAAAATTTTGAATTCTCAAGAGATGCTTAAAGCTTATGACAGTTTTTTCTCTACACAGAATTTAAACTTACTAGATCCTAGGTTATATTATACAAGGGATTACTCACCTCTGAATGTGTTAGAGCCCGATGTTGCAAACTTCATCCTATATATGACTTCACCGGCTAGAAGACCTAGTGCAATTGATGTTGCAAACTTTTTCTATTCTAAGTCCCTATGATATCAAGAGGGGAAAGGAATAAGTCCAAATTTTAAATTTTAAGTACGCTATTTTAATTATGTTAGCGGAATGGAATAAGTTAAGAGAAGTGTCTGTTCATAAGCCTGGATATGAAGTAATCTTTGGTCTGGTTAATCCTTCTTATTTCCTTTTTGAAAACAGATTCAATTTAAGTAAAGCTAAAAAAGAGCATGACGCCCTAAGAGAAGTGCTTGAAGAAGAAGGAGTTGTTGTTTATCGTCTAAGAAAAGTGCTGATGGATAAGATAAGAAAAAATCTAAAATTTAGAGAAAAAGTTAAGAAAGTTCTAGGTATTGAAAGTGAAGATCCTTATTTTCTAGTCGAGTCACTTATTTTAAAGCCTTACGTTGAAGATGAAAGAGTAGTTATTGATCCTTTGCCTAACTTATATTTTATGAGGGATCAACAGATAACTACTGATAATGAAGTGGTCATTGGGCGGATGGCTACTAAACAGAGGAAGAGGGAAACAGAAGTGCTTAAACTTTTTTGGGAGGCACTAGGTGTTAAGTTTAGAGAAATTGAGAGAGGGAAATTAGAAGGAGGAGATTATTTTCCAATGGGTGACTTTCATGTTATAGGTATTGGAATTAGAAGTGATCTACAAGGTGCTTCTTTTATTTTTAATCTCGGCGAAGTCGCAGTTGTTCACGAGACTAGACCAGAATTCTTTCATTTAGACACTTTCTTTAATGTCCCCTCGTCCAACACTGTTGTTGGCGTAAAGAAGTTAATGCAGGAAAGTAAGACAGAAGTTTATTATGACGGTAAACTTGTGAAAGTGACTAATCTTTATGATTACGTTAAGGAGAAGGGATTTAATGTGATTGAGATAGAAGAAAAAGAAGCAAAAGAGTACTTAACCAATTTCCTAACTTTAGATGACGGAAAGATAATCTCACCTAAAGACAGTAAGAAGTTCAAAGAATTTGATGTTATAGTTGTAAACGTTAAGAACTTAACTGGTGGTATGGGTGGGATTCATTGCATGACTGCTGTAGTAAAAAGGGGTTAGGAACTATCGTTATAAGCAAGCTAGGTTTTCTTATAACCAAATAATTTGACGTAATTTTATGATTTTTAATTATGAAGTATTGAAGCAGTTTTTCCAGTAGAGTTACATTCAAAAGAAAAAATTAAAACTTTCTCTGGTAAATATCTTTATGTCTGTTGAATTTGTATTTGAAGAAACTGTTAGAATATATGATACAGATGCTCAAGGTATTGCACATTATGCATCTTATTATAGATTTTTCACTAATACAATAGAAAAATATATGAGAGAGAAAGTCGGTATACCATACCCCAACGTTAATGATGAGTTATGGTTTGTCATGGTTGAATCCCATGCAGTTTACAACTGAATGCCTAGCCCTTTAGGGCGGGGATGACAAAACTTAAAAACAGCTAAATTAAGTCATTTTTATGGCTAGGTCAACTGAATTTAGACTCACAGTTCAAATGAAAGTTGCACCTAGCCACGAGATTATTCACCTTGCGTATGTGTACACTAGGGCTAAACAGCTCGTTGTCAATTGGTTAGTTAAGAATAAACCAATTTTCAAAAACAAAACAGATCTAATTAACATCCTCCATCACGAGTGGTATGAAAAACTAAAGAAGATGGGATTACCATCACGTTTAGCTGAAGACTGCGAAAGAGATGCTGGAAATGTGTATACATCATGGTTAGAGAATCCCAACAAGAACAAGTCAAAACCTATGATAAAGAGTGTATCGGTAATCTTAACGCCGAAATTATCATATAACTTGGATATAACCAAAATGAGGCTTAGCATATTAGGTTATGAAACACCAATATTGGGCTATTCTAGGACATTGACACAGTATAAAGATTGGAAAATTGCTGAAGCCAAGCTTGTGAAGAGAGGAAAAGATTGGTTCTTGTTCATCACTTTTCGAAAGGGAGAAGGGAAGAAAAAGAAGGGAAAAGCAAAGAAAAAAGAAGAAGGATTAACAACTGAAGGCGAAAATAAGAGAAATAAGGAAGAGAAAAAGAAAGAGGAGTTTAAGGTAACTGGTTTAGTTGCTGTGGATGTAAACTGGGACTTCCTTACTGTTGGTAATGACAAACAGATAATCGAAATTCCAACCCGTTTAGATGATGCCTATCATTATGTGGAAGAAGCCCAAAAGCTACAACAGAAATATCCTACAAAGTGGAGGTACTCGAAACATATACAAAATAGAATTGCTCACTTCTTTAGAAGGGAAAGGAACATCCTAATGGATTTTGCTAAGAAAGTTGGTAGGTGGATAGTTGAAATTGCTTTACTGTTGAAAGCTAATGTTATCGTTTTGGAGAGACTAACTAAGATGATTTCAAAAGTTAATGACTTAAGGAAAAACTACAGATTGAAGCTATATCTTATGCAATATAGTAGAATACAAAAGTGGATAGAATGGCAAGCCAAGAAATACAGATTGAAGGTAATTAAGGTTAATCCCGCATACTCTTCAACCAGTTGTCCTAAGTGTGGAACATTAATGAAAGAGAATGGGTACAGAACACTTAAATGTGAAAAGTGTGGCTTTGAAGAACACCGCGATTATATTGCAGTTCTCAATCTATATGGGAGGGGTCTTCTGCACCTCTCGACTACTCACGGAGTGAAGGGTGGAAAAGACCACTCAGACCGTGAGAATCCTCGCTCTTAAGAGCGGGGAGAAGTCAGAAAAGGCCGGTAAAGTTAGGAGATTCTCTATCAATACTTCTTTCACCAAAAGCTTTATCAAAGAAAGTAATAAGGTTTGATTTTAAGATTCTGAAAGGTGGAGAAGAAGCTACTGAAGGTTATGTGGTTCAAGTAGCAATTAACCCAAAAGTGTGGAAAAGTGTCGAAATACCAGATGATATATTAAGAAAAATAACGTCTGTATGACTTACGACCTTCTTATTTCCTTAAAAGCGGAGGTTTTAGTTGAAAAGAAAAAAACAGTTTTATTGTTGTTTTACTTCTTTATACGTAAACCACCAATCGAATGGCTGGTTTAGTCTCATTTTAGCATCCTTAACCGTCCTAGGTGGTGGATTAATTACTTTGTCACCTATTAACTCGTTGTTTGGCCAGTTTGCTGGAGTTACAACTCCTGCTTTATCAACTAACTGCAAAGCTTTTATTGCTCTTAGAATTTCATTTACGTTTCTTCCGATCTCCATTGGATAGTACATTATTAACCTTACTATTCCTTTATCATCAACTATGAACACTGCCCTTACAGTAGACGTGGCTGATTCTGCGTGTATCATTCCAAGTCTTTTAGCTACATTACCCATTGGGTCTGCAATTATTGGAAAAGGTATTTCTATTTTCAAGTTCTTCTCAATCCACATTACCCACTCTATGTGAGATATATTACTATCAACTGAAAGGCCTATAAGTTCAGTATTTAGTTTTTTAAACTCTTCATAATTCTTTGCAAAAGAGTAGAATTCAGTAGTGCATACTGGCGTGAAGTCACCTGGATGGCTGAAGAGCATAAACCACTTTCCTATGTAGTCGTCTGGTAGTTTTATCTTACCGTGTGTAGTCATTACTTCCATTTCAGGGAATTTTTCTCCGATTAAGGGTATTCTTTCTTGCTCACTCATTTTTATCTACTATTAATTTGTAGTTACTACTATTTAAGCTTAACTAGTTTTTATTTAAGATTAAATACTAAGTTAAAATGATTCCATTTTATTTAGCTGGGGTTAATTTACAATTATCATAGAATGTTTTTATCAATATTTTCGAGAGATATAGAGTATTATTTATCGCTGTAAACTCAATTTTGATAACTGAAAGGAAATTTAAGAAAGAGACCTTCAATTTAATATAACAAGCGTTCCCCAGATCACTTCATTTCTAGTTACTTCTACATACTTTAGATCCATGATCTGGGTTAGCCCTAGGTGTGGTATCATTAGCTTCAACCACACCGCATGGGGCTCTGTCGAGTCCAACGCCATGAGCCTCCCATTTGAGGTTTTGCTGTCAGCTCCTCCCTCCACGCACTGCGCATCATCATGAGGAGTTTCATTTAGCCTTGCCTAAAATTAGTTAATAGTATTTCAAACTATATATAAATTTATCGTTACATTGGAAACGGCCTAAAGTATTATTTCTTCTCTCTCAATATCCCCACTTGCCAATCTATCGGCTAAAGCTTTAATTTCTGGGATTATTGGTAAGTCTTCAAGCTTCATGGACTTTAAGAAAAGCTCTTCATAGAATTTAATAATCACTCCTTTTCTTAGCGAAAGACCATTCATAAACTCTTTTAGACCATCAATATATTTCTCTTTGTTTTCTGTAACCATGTTTATGATCCCTGCAAACATCTTATCCCTAGTCTCTCGTTTTAAAGTTTCACGAGCCTCGTGCCTAATCTTTTTCATATAAGCTATCGAACTTTCAATATCAAACTTCATAGGAGGAGCTATAATCACTTCTAAAGGCCCTATATGTTCACGTATTTTTAAAAATCCTTTTACTTCAATCGTTATCTCTTTAGAGTTCCACCTTTGTGGCGAATGACTATCAACGACAAGATATTCATAGTTTTCATTCTCTAGTAAATTTGCATATAAGTTGATAAACTTATTTTCAATCTCTTCAGTAACTTTGTGTATACTATACTTAAGTTCTGGGGAGTAAAGTTTTATAACCCTTAACTTTCCTTTCCCGAAAGCGAAATCTTTATAGAAGTTTTTAGGTTCTTGACCATCCAACAGTTGCGTTAACAATCCATCAGCCTCTATCCCAGCTATAGAGGAAGAATAGGGGAAGGGATCCCTGTCTACAAGTATGACGTTTTTCCCATTTATAGCTAGAGCCTTGGCTAGTATCAGAGAAATTGTTGATTTGCCAACTCCTCCCTTGTAACCATGAACAGTTATTCTAATTATCACGTTTTAAATTAAAGCTTTCAGCTATTTATGATTGTCTATTTAAGATTGTTCATCTATTTACTATAAAAACAAGATAATTTCTTAATTTAACCCTTTTGCTTAACCTTCTTTATCATTTACTTACTCAGTAAGTCATAATACAGAGCTGCAACTTAGCTTCCTTTATGGTAGTAATAGCTTATGGTCAAGGTAGGAAAAATTTATAATATGGATATGCTATCCATATATTATGGCAAAGAAAAATTTCACAAAAATATCACTAATGATAATATTTTTCGTTACAAATTTATTTTTAACGGGAATATTCTTTTTATTTCTCTTTCAACTTCCTAAACACGAGATAAATGTACAAACTGACAGTGGGGTAATAACTGGGACTTTTGTGACGCTAGGAGTATTAGGTTACACATTTGGTTTAAGGCATGCTGTTGATGCAGACCATTTAGCCGCAATTGACAACGTAACAAGAAAAATGATACAAGAGGGAAAAGACCCTTGGTTTGTAGGTACATTCTTCTCTTTTGGTCATTCCACAGTAGTAATCCTTTTGAGTATTTTGCTTATCGTTGCTACAAGGTTCATTGTAGGTAATCTTCCAAGTTTAGAAAACGCTGGTAGTATAATAGGTACAGTAGTAAGTGGTGGTTTCCTCTACGTTATCGCACTTTTAAACACTTTGATACTTGTCGAAATATATAAGATCTACAAGGAAGTAAGAAATGAAAAGAACATTGATGAAGAGAAACTCAATCAGCTTTTGCTAAAGAGGGGTTTTATGAACAGATTCTTTGGGAAGCTCTTCAAAATTGTTGATCATGAATGGCAGATGTACATAATAGGTTTTCTATTTGGTTTAGGTTTTGACACTGCAACTGAAGTCGCTATCCTAGCGATATCTGCAACTATGGCTGGTACCTTTACGTCAATTCCAATCACAACAATATTAGTATTACCAACATTATTCGCTCTAGGCATGAGCTTGATAGACACTTTAGACGGTATATTTATGAGATCCGCATACGGATGGGCATTTAAGAATGCTTTAAGCAAACTTTGGTACAACTTAACAATGACATTAATATCAATTTTTATCGCATTTGGTATAGGGAGCATTGAGCTCCTTGGGATAGTTCAGTCCGAGTTTAATTTATCTGGAATACTCTGGGACCAGATAGCAGCGTTAAACAACGTATATTGGGAATCTATAGGTTATATTGTTATTGGCACTTTTGGAATAACTTGGTTAATTTCATTCATAATATATAAGTTGAAAGTTAGTAAAGAAGTAAGTACTGAAGATCTACGCAGGGAGCGGCTATGATAGTTTTAATTTCTAAAATAAAATTTGCTCTTTTTCTGTTACACTTTATTATTAAATTAGTAGTGTGTCATTTCTTACTTGTCTCATAATCCTGAATATCTGTATTACTATATCCTCTGGTAATATATCTGGCAACTCTGGTTCGCAAATACCGTAGTAATCGCACTGATATAGGAACTTAGCTAAATAACCTGCAAGAAACGTTTTTCTACCAATTCTCTTGTCAATAAAGTTTCTAAGAACTATTTTCTTACTCTCTGCAGAAATAGGAAGTAAATTTACTTTATTTATAAAGCACTCCCAAGGATTATCCTTTTTGCTGCAATACTCATAAACTTGTGGTAATAAGTAATCTTCAAAGTAATCCATGATTCAAGTCTTTCTTCCCCAACTTTAAAAGCCAATCTGCATATACTACACGCTCCTCCATCTGCTAAACCTAACTGAAAGATAATAAAAAACCAAGGTCTCTGCCACAAGTAGTACCCATGAAAAAGTTAATAAAGTGTTACTAACACTTATCAATCCACTTTCATCCTGCATTATTAAAGCAGACAATGTAGTAGGCAAAGGAAACAATACGTAAAATATTCCTTTTGGTAAAAGGTAATAAGGGTAAAATATAGGCGGAATTATGCTTAGGAAAGTAGACAGTAGCCCTCCGACGCCCCAGCTGTATCTTATATGTGGTATTAAAGTACTAATAAAGAACCCTATGGCAGACGTGTTTATTAAGAGGAGAAGGAGGACTAAGATCATCATAGGAGAAAAAACGTGAAAGACTAAAGCTAAAATAAAGTACACTATGATCCCAGGCAAAGAATAAGTCAAGTTTGATAGCATTAAACCAAGGATATAGTCGTTTGGAGAAATTTGGCTTGCAACTAACAAGTCTTGTAGTTTTGAGACTAATCTGAGATAGGCAAAGTCCGCAGTTGATGACAAACCATTACTTGCTATTACTGTCAAAAGTCCACCTACTATTCCATAACCAAGGAAAGAACCGTGTGATATCATATAAATTAGAAAGAGCTCAGCTAAAGGTATAGCCATGTAAGTCAACACGTAGATAAATCCTCTCTTTACTGACGAGACACCATAAAATTTCACGAAAGAGAGATAAAAGTCAATTCTCCTCAAGGTTCTCACCAGCATAGATTATGAATAGGTCTTCCAACGTAATTGGCTTTACTACATACTTTCCAACGTAATTTCTAGCATCTTCCTTATCCACATATGAGATCCTTAATCTTCCAACTTTAATCTCCCCTATCCCTTCAACCCTAACTTTTCCATTAAACTTCTCCAAGAGTGATGGGATGGAACCTTTTGCAATTATTTTCCCTTTGTGCAGAAGTATAACTTCCTCTGATAATTCCTCTGCTTCCTCCATGTAGTGAGTAGTCAGAACAATTTTGCTCTTCATTGTCTTCAACACAGACCATATCTCTGTCCTTGAATATGGGTCTAATCCGGTTGTTGGTTCATCAAGAAATACAAGTTCAGAGTTGGAAGCCAAAGCCATTGTTACAAATATTTTCCTTTTCATTCCTCCAGACAACTCATCGGATGACTTGTCCTTTACTTCCCACAACCCAACTTCTTTTAGTGCTTTCCTAGCAGTTTCTTCAGCTTCTTTCAGTGAGAGTCCCTTGGCAGTTAAGAACATTGCCACATGCTCTAGAGGTGAAGCCATTCCGATGGGTTGGGCTTCTTGAGGTATTGATGCTATCATTTTCCTAACCTTTTTAGCATCTTTAACAACGTCATAGCCTTCAACAAAAGCTTTACCACTAGTTGGTAAAAGTTGAGTAGACAGTATTCTAGTCAAAGTAGTTTTACCAGCCCCATTTCTACCTAAAAGGGTAAGTACTTTTCCGGAAAACGTAAAAGAGACGCTATCTAGTGCAACTGTTCCATCTTTATAAATCTTAGATAAATTAATAGTTTCTATCACAAGTTATATTTATGAGCGTTTGTTTTAAGTACATTGGTTATGTTGAGAGAAAAAACAGTAATTCTACTTCCAGAGAGGAAGTTGTTGAGATCCACGTGGATAAGGAATATGAAGAAGGGTTAAAAAGTATCGAAGATTTTTCTCATGTAATAATAATTTATCATTTACATTTAGCTGAATTTGACGGTAGGCTTATAAGAGATTGGAATGGAGCGAAGGTTGGCGTTTTTGCTACTCGATCTCAATTCAGACCTAATCCCATAGGTATTTCGGTTTGTGAATTATTGAAAAAAGAAGGAAATATCTTATATGTGAAGGGGTTAAATGCCTTTGATGGCACCCCTGTGCTTGACATAAAGCCATATGATGCATGGGATAGGATAGAAAAAATAAGAGTTCCTTCTTGGCATAACGTCACATAACTGTTATTTTTTTAACGAATTTGCATTTTGGTAATATGAGGAGTTTGTTAACTGATGAAGGAACTACAAGCTCGTCTACTGAAATAATTGAATCTATATATCTGTTTATTGTATCTTGATCTACGTCCTCCAGCACTAATCTCTTTATATTTCTAAATGAGAGTAACTTCCCAACGCTAACAATTTCGTTTTTGGTTATGTGCAGTTCTTCCATATCAGATACAATCAGTATGTTTTTCCCAGCTTCATTATATCCCTCTACAAATGACTTTCCTACACCTATTGCCTTCATAGTCGCCTCATCTATTTTTTCTCCCACTTTCCCACTAAATGCAAGAAAGGTTCTCATAGCATCATTAATAACATCTCCAACTGTTTTACCTGAACTTCTTGCTATGTTTGAAATTCTCTCGTATAAGTCCTTATCAACCCCTCTAACTGTTACTATCTTCTTTTCATTTTCATTGTTGTTGTCGTTTGACATGTCAAAATAGATTACGCAGTTTACAAATTTAAACATTGTGTAAAAAAACTTGAAGTAAAAGAGTTATTTCGACATTGTAATCTTCTTTATTGATTTACACTTCTGCAATAGTAAAACTTTGTTTATGTTTGGAGGAATAACTAACTCCTCAACGTTTGTAATACTATCTATGTTGTTTAAGGTATTTAGATCTACGTTCTCCAACACCAATCTCTTTATATTTCTAAATGAGACTGGTTTTCCTGCCCCAATTATATCCTCTTTACTTATGCGCAGTTCTTCCATATCAGATACAATCAGAATGTTTTTCCCAGCTTCATTATCCGTAGGTAACTTTTGAACCACTTCGATTGGTTTTTCTTCTTTTTTAGCGTCTTTGTACCCGTCTATGAACGATTTTACCAGGCTCATCGCTTTCAGTCCTTTATCTCCCATATCTCTTCCGAAAGTCATCATAGCTCTGGGTATATCGTTAGTGAAGTCATTCATCAGTTTGCCATAGCTTTTAGCTAATTTCTTATTACTCTCGTATAACTCACTATGTTCTTCATTTGAGTTATTTTTCTCTCCAGACACAAACAATTATCTAGCTTTTTGGATATAAACTTTTTTATAAAGCTATCGAAAGTGTATTAGTAAACACTAAGAGTTTCTAATATTATAAATTTTAACATACGTAGAAAAATATAAGAATTAAAAAAGCTTATATGTTTTAAACTTTTATAATATTTAGCCATGGCGGATAAACCTTCAAAGGATCAAATCTATAAAAAAGTAGCTGAATTAACTGCAAGAATCGATAGATTACCTACGATGGTGTTACCTCTTTCTGTAATTCTTGCGTTAGCGTTTGGTTATTTTATCGCGTTATACGACGTAATTGATATCGGTATCGCATTCTCTGGAACCTCATTACCTTATACCGGTTTAACGCCGGGCGAAGCATCAACAGTAGTCTCTATGGGACTTTTTGGTTATATTCCGGGAGCTATTCTTCTAGGTTATTTAGCAGACAAATATGGAAGAAAACCAATGTTAATGTTCACTGCATTACTAACTACAATAGGGAGTTTAGGCAATGCTCTATCATTTAACTATCCAATGTTTATTATATTTAGGTTTATTACTGGGATGGGAATAGGAGGAGACTTAGTTTTAGTACCAACTTATGTTGTAGAAATGGTTCCCGCAGTTAAAAGGGGTAGAGAAACTGTTTTGATTTTTAGGATAGTTTGATATGGAATAAGACGATTTAGGGTGGTTAATGAAAAAGTTAAATACCCTGTCGAAATACAAGTCTTTCTGAATTAGGTCAGTTGTAGAGATTTTATCGCTATTAAATAAGCCGAGGCTGTATGCCTGTCCAATCCCTTCTCCTTCATTATTTCATCATGCTCTTTCGAGTGCGTAGTGCCTTTAGGCGAAACATAAGCGACATCCATTGAGTATAAGGAAGCTTTATAAGTTATTCTTTCTATTACCCTGTTCCTAAACATTGATATCTTGAAATTATAGTTTCTGCTTTTTCTATCGCCGTTCTTAATCCAGTAATATCGTAAATAACCAATAACGTTAGGGTTTTCTAGCACAATGGTTGAAACGCCTTTGTTGTAAGCATAATCTAGCAACTTGTGTATTTTCTCATTTATTCTGCTCCATGCCCTTTCCTTATTATAACCTCTTGAAATTGTGTTGTCAAACCAAAAGGTCTTCTTATTCTTCAAAACACCTTTAGAGTTAATAATGGCTAAGTTTAGCCTGTCGGTATTGACATCTATACCAGCAATGAGGTTGCCTAATGGCTTATCATATCTCTTCATAACTTCTTTATACAAAGTGTAAGGAACCATAATTTGCAGTTTTGAGAATAAGTAGAGTCTATCAGAGTAAGCGTTGTATTCCTTCATAATAACTCTAGCAGGATAACCAATTTCCTTCTTTTTGCTCCTTTCTAACAGAACATTGGCTAACTTCTTATAACCTTTTGGTATTTGAACACTCACTGTAATTCTTTGTGGATTTTTCTCTTTATCAAAAGTTAATATTTCAACCTTTTCACCTATTAAGCGAATGTTCAAATTACCGTACTTCTGCTTCTCAGCTTCACTCTGGAAAAGCAACCATGAATCTAACTCTAAATCCTGAATGTTTGCTCCTAGTTTTCTAGCACTCTTTAAAGAGGAGTGGATCAGTGTTGCTATGCCATCAATGTATCTTCGGTTTGGCAAAATATCATTGCACCTTTTTCTTGCAAATTGAAGGAAAGAAGCCTGAGAATAGTCTGACAACTCTAAACTATTTTTCACGTCGTTTAACAGTCTGTGGGCACAAAGCTTGGAGTACCATGAAGTCCACCAAATTAACTTTGCTCTTTCATCACTTACAACAAAAGGAATGTTTATTGTTATGTAATCTGGTAATTCCATGAGTGTATATACACCCAAAAGATTTAAATACTTTTCTTTTGAGATAATATTTAGTGGGCTTCAGTTCCCAAGACCAGTAGGGCTATGAATCCCTTGGCGACAAGGGAGGAGCTACTGCTGTGAGGGGGCTGGAGTGTAGCCGCTGAGAACCAGATGACCGGTTGTCATCCTAAATCAACATAAAATATCAGAGACCACCGCCATCTGGGGAGCGGTCAGTACTTTAATTTAATATACATTGCAGGATGGGCTGGACTGGGATTAGGTCCATTCCTAGCTTCTATTATAGACTTGCTTAACCCAGCGATTGGGTGGAGAGTTATCTTCCTAATTGGTGCGACATTAGCGTTTATTGTACTTATAGTAAGGTCTCACGCTAGTGAAACAGTAAGAATGTTAGCACTAAAAGGTAAGATCAATGAGGCTGAAAGGGTTGTAGCTCAAATGGAAGAAGTAGCGGTGCAAAAGACTGGAACACAGTTGCCTCCATATAATCCTTTAACTTATAAAGTAGAGGAAAAGAACCCACTGTCAGTATTTATGAATAAAAAGTATGCAGTAAGAATAATTACTGTAATGCTATCAATATTCTTCTTCTATTTCGGTGAATATCCATATTTGACTGAGTTCTTATTATGGTCTAGTAGTTTACACTTATCATCTTCTCTTAATAATCAGCTAACTTTCCTATACGGTCTAGCTGGAGTAGCGACTTTTCTAGGAGCAATAGCATTAAGGCCTATAGTAGAAAAAGTAAGGAGAGCAATACTAACTACAATAGCTTATGGAGTTGGCATGTTACTTGGAGTAGCAATTTCTGTTGCAGGTGTACTAAGTTTAAACATCCCATTAGCATTCGGAGGAATGCTATTAACTAACTTTATAGGTGTAGGATGGAGTAACCAATTAAATTACTTAAATGGCACTGAAAATGTTCCTACATACGCTAGAGCAACTTCTTTTGCTTTTAGTGACGGTTTTGCTCATTTAGGTGCAGCGATATCAACTGCAATAATATTATCAATTATACCAGCTTTAGGACCCCTTCAAACTTGGGTGCTATTCCAAGTACCTATGGTAATCATGGGAATAATCTTGATCTTTGTATTGCCAAATACTATTGGTCAAAGCCTAGAAAAGGTAAATGAGGCTGAAGCTGGAGTTTAACTATTTTTAATTCTTAATTACACTTTTTTACTTATATGTGTAATACACTATCTCTGTGGAAATTAAGAGTAACTTAAAATATATTACGTTTCGCCCTGAACCTTAATGCATTCTGCTACTTTTTCTATCATCATAATTGCGTCTTCTTTCTCTACATGTACGAAATATCTCCAGCTCTCGTCATTTAAAGAGGGAAAATGAGTTACAACGTAAGCAATGTTCTTACACTCTTCACTATCTAGAACGATGTCCGGATTGTTCTTCAGAAACTGTTTAACAAAATTAATTGCTGTAAGGGGTTTTCCCATTTTAGCTAGATTTAATGCAACTTCAATTTCTTCCATTCTAACCACCAATGCATAATTCCAATTATTATTCCACTTATTAATGAAATTATCCCGACTAGAGAAGTCGGATACGAGAACGGAATGACATTAGAGAAAATTCCATAACCCATTAAGACTACTGTTGCTGTAGAGAGCGGGACATCGTACCATCTAAATCCCAGCTTATTCTTGGTGAAAAGTGGATAGACAGCTGATACAATCACATGAGAAGAATAAAGAGTGATAAGAGAAGCTTCAGTAGTAAGTAAATATATGTTTGAATACTGTCCTGTCACACTTGCTATCAAATTGATAATCAAGAAAAATCCTCCTACTATTAAGATTGATTTTACCATATCTTTCCTCAGTAAGGTGAATGTCAATCTTGATAATGCAACATAAGCTGCAGTAACTGAACCTATGAGACTATTTAAAGTGAACAGAAAAATGATTATAGCCATGGTATTTCCCATAACTTTTTGTGCTATGTAAAATGCAGGGTATTCAGTCACGTTTAACAAGTTGGAAACACCAGAGTTTGAGAAACCAGCAAATGCTATTTCAAAATAAGACGCAAATAGTACTGCTATCCCAGCAACCCAATAAGCTAAAATATATGACTTTCCTACTGTATTTCCTTTTCCTATAGCCTCATAGCCTAGGAAGAATGAAGCACCACCACCTGCTAACGTAAAGCCTACACTTAAAGCTCCAGAGAAGAAGCTTGAAACTGGAACGGTAATCTGAAGAGGTTCTGTTGAAAACCCAGTTACCGAAAGTACTTTAACGCCCAAAATCACTATCAACACTATTTCAATCATTGAAGTTATAAAGGCATAAAACAATGGGGGTTTTATTCCAGATAGTAAAAGAAGAGTGAGCACCACGGGTATCAGTACTTCAATTACTCCAAGTTCAAACATTGATAGAGAAAATTCTGAAGTTAAAACAATCCCCGTCAGGTAAGTAATCGCGGAAGGCAAATAAACAGCATAGCTTATCCAATATAACCAACCAGAGATTTTTCCCAACAGTTCTCCACCACCGCTTCTCGCAAAGTCGTAAGTTCCTCCAGTAGTTGCTACTACTTTTGAATATCTATAACCGATTAAGACCCACAAAAAGTATATTAACGCTCCTAAAATCCCGGCAATAAATGTAGATGAATATGAAGATGAAAGTGCAAAGGTTAGATAAGCTGAGGCTGAGCCTAAGGGTGCAATAGAGCTTAATGATTGTGCGTAAACCAAGTAGCTTGGTATAGTGTTTTCCTTTGGTTCGAGCTTCTTGGATAACTTGACCATACGCTTAATTTAAATACAACATAATTTAACTCTTTCTCATGGACAAGGAAAAGATAAAAGATATGCTCGAAGAACTAAGGGATGAGGTAAATTCTATTTACTCTGATATAGACGACTTACTGGATAATTTTGATTCTCTAAGCGAAGAGGAGTTGAAAGAGAAGATAAATGACATAGTAGACTCAATACTGGATCTAAAGGATGATGCCAGAGATTTACAAAAACAGACCTAAAATACTGTTATACGCTTTTTTCAAGGTTAACGCTTAAATTTTATCATTCATAATACTGCTTGTGATTATAGTTACTCCAGAGGTTGCTATTAGAATAATTTTCAACGTAATAGCTATAATTACTGGCTTTTATGGGGCTGTTCATATCGTGTTTTATAAACTAAATCTGCCAGGTTTTGAAGGGAGATGGGCTTTAAATCTTGCTATTATTTTACTAGGTATTGCAGTAGTGTTATTAGCATTAAGTTATATAATTCTTTGAGAGAAGGCATAAGATAAGTAGTGAATCACCATTTTTAACTTGTTTTTTAATTATAGTGTGTGATTAGAATAGGAAAGATATCTAAGGATGAGGAAGAGTACTATTTTGCTCTTGATAATGGGAAGTGGAGAGAAGTAAAAATAAAGAATAAGGTTTGGAGAAGCTTAAAAGGAATAAAATATATTGAAGCAGATCTGAATGAGGAAGACGGAACTGTAATAAAGAAGGTTTACAAAAAAGAGGGAAGAGTTGCTTCAGTTGATTATTTTAAGGTCGATCAAAATGAATTGAAAGAGCTTTCTTTCCAATGTAGAGAAATTGGCAATGTCTTTTCAAAACAAGTCATCATGTGTGAAAGTGAAAAGATAAAGGTTTATCAATATGAGGGAAGGTTCTTTGATGATAAAGTCCAGCTACAGAACTACATTACGTCAGAATTGAAAAGAGAAATAGGTAATGATCTAGTCACGGTTAATGGCAAAATTAAGGCTGAAACAGAAAAAGCCTATCTCCTTCTCATAAAGGGAAAGGAAATTTGGATACCCAAGAGCATAAGCACTTACCAACAAGAAAACGAGTCTATTCAAGTACCATTATGGTTCGCTAAAAATAATTCACTCATATCAGAAAAAGAGTATAACGCTATAGTTAGTGAAAAGTTAAAGAAGTATGAAGGCGAATTGGCAAAGATCCCATTCCTTTAAAGGAAATGATGCTTTTCGTCTTCCACTATCTCAGCTATTCTTCCCTCTATTTTGAAATTTTTGTAGTAGAAATCTAAAGCCTGACTTTCAACTTTGTTAACTACCATCTTTATTACTCTGTTTCCCATCAGTCCAACAAGTATACCGAAAACGAGAAGAAGGTAATATGTAGGTTTCTCTAATATGCTCCTTCTAAATTGCTTAAAGTAATCCCAATGACTTTTTTCATTACGATAAGCGAAGAGAAACCTACCCTCTTTTTTGACCAAATATATTCCTCTAGCTAGGCCAGCAGCTCCTGCTTCACCCAGTAAGCCGAGTAAATATTTATCCATATTTTCTTCTTGGAAAGAAAATTTAAAAAGAGTTGTAATAACTTTTCTAACGCTATTTTCCTGGCAGAGTTTTATAAGCTAATAAGAAACCTGTAAGGCTAATTATAAAGATCAGTATTTCATACAACGACAGAGGAATAACATTATGTTGAATAAGTGGAACAAGAGCGTCAATATAGCCTAAAAGCGCAATTAAGAAGAAACTCTTTGATCTCCTAAACAAATAATAATAGCCTAGAGAGCCCCAAGCTGTATGAGCCAAGAAAGAGTCAACTCTCTCTAAAGCTCCATAGCCTATCAAGGGCAAAAGTTGTGGAGTAGGATAAGCTAAAGTGGGATTGTTGTGTATAGCTTGCTGGACTAGTGCAGGGTTTGAGCTTTGAAGGGAAATTACTACTGCCACATTTATCAGTCCAATAACGCCTGTGAGTATAGCGTTTTCCCAAAATGCGAGCATTGCCCCATATGACAATGCTAACCTTTTATTATATTCTTTAAAAGACCTTTGGAAAAGTAAAGGAAAGAGAAACGCAAAACCTACCTCAAATATTGTAGTTAACGAGCCGTAAAATATTGCTTGTATATAAAGGGGTGAAGAAAGGATGAAATTTGAAGACGGTGATTCTATTAACACTTTTGCAACTATTGCTAAAAACTAAGCTAAAGCGGATATTACAATTATTGGACCTTTAGGCCTCAAGATTATTATCGGTACAACTCCAATTATGATAGATAAAAGAGGGCTTAAAACTACTAAGGGTTTAATACCCATGTGTCCCTCTCTAGGTCAATGAATAAAAAGTTATTCATAAGATCATTGCTCTTTTAACAACTTTTTGATCTCTCTCTCTAGCCAATTCTCGTCGCTTTTAATGAAAGTGACAGCTACTCCTTTCTTGCCCATCCTTCCAGTCCTTCCAATTCTGTGGATATAAGTCCTAATATCTGAAGGCGCATCGAAGTTTATCACTTTTTCAACTAACGGTATGTCAAGTCCTCTAGATGCTACGTCAGTTGTTATTAGCATACTATAGTCCCCTCTACGAAAAGCATCTATATTTCTATTTCTAACACTCTGAGGCAAATCTCCTCTTAATTCAACTGCATCATCAAACAGTTCAACTAATTTTGCAACCCTACTTCTAGTTCTTACGAACACTATAACCCCTTCTTCTGCGTTTTCTCTTAATGCTCTTACTTTGCTCCTCCAGTCATCATCTACGTGAACGAAGTTATGTTCAACGTTTGCTAAACCTGTACAAGCCTCAATTTCCTCATAATTGCCTATATACTCCTTTGCTACTTTTCTTATCTCATCTGGGATTGTAGCAGAGAACAATCCAGTTAATTTTCTGTTTGTAGTTTGACCTAATATTATCTTTACATCGTCGATGAAGCCCATTTCTAACATTAAATCGGCTTCATCTAGAATCACGATCTCGAAAGAGGACAAATCAACTTCCCCTTTACCCCATAAATCAAGAAGCCTACCAGGGGTAGCTACGATTACGTTAGCCTCCTTAGCTCTTTTGATCTGAGACTTATAAGGCATTCCTCCGTAAATTTCTGCAACAGAAACATCCATATATCTTCCGATGTCTTTTATGTGAGACGCTACTTGTCTTGTTAGCTCCCTTGTGGGTGTTATTATTAAGCTTCTTTTTCCAAGTTCAAGAATTGGTATTACATAAGCTGCTGTTTTTCCGCTTCCAGTCTTAGCTTTAGCTAGTACATTTTTTCCTTGCAGAAGCAAAGGAATAGTCTTTTTCTGCACTTCTGTAAGGTCTTTAAAGCCCATTTCTTTAATGGCTTTCTCTATTTTTTCATTCATAACACGCAGTATACACGCGGAGGAATAAAAATCTATTTGTCTAGGGAGAAAAAAATTAGTAAGTCTTAACTTTTTCTATCTTAACTACTGTGTATTTATATCTTGGTGTTTTTGAGTCTTCATCTAAATCATCACAGACAACGTAATTAATATATGGATTATGAGAATAAGTGAATAATGTACCTTCCTTAACCTCATTGCTAAGTATTGCCGATAGAATTGTACTACCGCATTTAGAAGTTATTTTAACTAAATCCCCTCTCTTCACGTCAAGCTTTTCTGCATCTTTAGGATTTATAAGTAACACAGGTTGAAATGTGTTAAACCCTGGGGTTCTATTTATTAATTCATCTGTGTTGTATCTGGTCACAGTTCTGCCTGTAATTAAAACTAGTCCTCTCTCAAGATTCTTCTCTTTAACTAATGCAAGTCTTGCTTTCCCACTAGGTGTGTTAAACTTTTCTCTATAAAGGACTGTATCGTTTACCGGGTATCTAGAAGGTTTCGAATAATCCATTACT
>NZ_DBPRYF010000018.1:0-16405 GCF_059755235.1 Sulfurisphaera sp. | reverse complement strand
TGCTGAACCGGCAGTTGTCTTACCCGGAACATCACGAAAGATTCTTTCTACAACACCTCTCTCAATAGGAATTCCGCCAGACATTGTGCTGGATATGGCTCTTTCAGCAACTGCAAGAGGGAAGATCATTGAGGCAAAGAGGAGAGGAGAGAAAATACCTTTGGGATTAGCTGTTGACGAAGAAGGCAAACCTACAGATGACCCAGAAAGAGCGTTAAAAGGGGGTCTTTTACCTTTAGGAGGGAACAAAGGCTTCTACCTAATGCTTGTTTTATAGAGCTTAGTCTCCTTTTTAACTGGATCTGCATTAGGGCTTGATGTAAAGGGTGTGCTAAATACAGAAAACCCTCCTAACAAGGGGGAAGTCCTCGTAGTAATAAACCCTTCATTTTTTTCCTCCTACAAGGAAGAAATAGAAAAGATGAAAAAAGAGGTTATGTACCCAGGTAAACACGGAAATAAAATAAGAGAAGAAAGGCTGAGAGATGGAATACCAATAGACGAGACATTACTAAAGACGTTGCAAGAGATGAAAGAGAAAGTACCTTATTATACATGAAAAATGTAGTAAACTCGATCTTGTTTCTAAAAGGTAGAAAAGCTAAAAAAAATTATGAATAACGAGACATGATTATTGATTATTTCTCTTAACCTTTTCGAGTTAAAATTTCAAGAATCATTCTGATGCAGTTCTTTATCTCTCTAATATATGACCGTGACCCTAAAGAAATAGGGATCGACGGCTCATTTTTCCTTTTCGGGATATTAAACTATGAATACTAAGTAGTGAAGAACGTTGATCAAATTATAAAAATATGTTTTCTTGTTCGAGGAAGTTCTTCTGTATCGGTAGAATAATTAGGTTTGTTAAAAGCAGAGAAGGGCTGAAAAGTTCATTGCTTACATCAAACTTAAAGAATGTGGAATGAAAAAATCGAATTGAATAAGTTAAATTAAATCTTCTAAGCAATGAAATAGCTGTTTTGACCTGTTGAATAAATATATGTTGTTGCTAAAGTGGAACTCCCTAAAGGATAATACCACATTATTGCAGGTATACTAGGTGGAGGCGGGTTTGAATATGGCCAAACAAAATACCAATATACTATTGCATACAGCTGATTATTTGCGTTTGCCATAATTTGCTTTAAGTTATTTGTATCATTGTAGTAATACCCGTTCTCAAGTACTGTTTTAGATACGTTGTAAAATGAAGTAGCCCCGCTACTAGATTGCGATGATACAATAAAAGCTTGCGAAATGGCTGTTGATAATACTGATGAGCCGAACTTGACGCTATTTAAATATCCATTAAGCGACGTGAATGACAATTGTTGTTGAGTAATACTAATACTTCTTAATAATTTCTGATTAGTAGAATAGATACTTATATTCATAAAAGGGTTGCTTGTCCCTGAATTTAGTTGAGCTCCAAATGAAATATTTAAGAAGTACCATGCCCCTTGGTTTAAGTTTTGTAAGATTGTGGTTGTGGTATATACTACACCATTCTTTGATATATTAAGATATAATCCCCCACTTTTCATGAAAACTATAATAGAGACATTGTTATTGTTAACTGTGGTAAGCGTAAGGTTGGAGACAAGAGCGTTAGTCTGATTGTTTACAACTTTAAACCAAAGACCGAACATCATACCTTTATTGCTAGTTACATAATGAGGGACAACAGCATTACTCGGATTAGATGAACTAACAATTCCGCTACTTGAAAGGGTGTAAACACCTAGACCTTGATTGGCTGGAGATGTATAAGTCCATGCTAGTCTGTACCATTTACCTTGATAGTTGTACAATACCCAGACGACCACAATGTTATTGGGCTTTATTATAGAGGAGAGTATATAAGTTGTATTGGAACTAACATTATAAGCTTTAGCATTAATTACTCCCAGCAGACCTCCGGTAGGTGAATACACATTAGAGTTTATTGTAAAACTCTGCAAGCTAACATAACCTTGTGGTTGTGATTTGAACAACCCAACTTTCACATTACTAGGAGGTAGTGTATAAGACAGTAAATTAGGGGGCGTAGGGGTTTCATTAAATACTACAATAGTAACGATCTTTGTTGGAGAAGAAACCCAAATGAAGTAACTTACATTAAAGTAGCTATAGTTTGGGGGAATTCCATAAAATGCAAGATTTGATATTTGAAATTGGACTAGTTTAGATAAACCAACTAAGTATGATTGGGAAAAGGCAGAAGAGCTCTCATTAGAAAAGTAAAATGAATAAAGGGTTAGAACGCCTAGCATAAGGACTAATGTAGTCATTACAAGTATAAATCCAATGACAGCCGTAGATAAACCTCTCATATGTTATTTTTCATAGTCCATCTCTGTATTAAACTTTGCCATTAATTCTAGGTAAGTTTATATAGATAAATTTACGGGATTAGAAAAGTTTATTAGTGCTCTATGAAAGATATATTTAAGGTAGTAATGCCATCAGAAATAACAACCGAAATGATACTCATTATCACAGTAGTGGTTCTTGGAATAGTTGTAGCTGGCTTTAGCTTTGCATATTTAACTCCTCAAGTAGCATTTTCAAATGCCCAAAATCAAGCATCGAATATTGCCTCTTCCTCCTCCTTATCTGTGGGTCCTTTGCTAATTAATTCAAGTAATGCAGGTAGCCTTGTAGTAATGTTATATAACCCCGCATTTAACGGGACTGCTTATGTATTAGCTTTCACAGCACCTTCATATCTTCAACCTTCTGCAGGAGTATATACACCTTCAAGTATTCAACCCTTCTTTGTTTATTGGCCTAATGGTTCTAAGGCTTCGACAGTTCAGATTTCCTCTCCCATATATGACACCAGCGGGAAGATACTTTATTCTGGTCAAGCTACCTTGTACAAAGTAAATTTTAACACTCCAGTAACCGTAGTTATAAACAATGTAAGTCATAATGACATAGTAATAATTTGGTTTATAATTAACGAAGGGGGTTATTGGTTTAGGATAGGTTATACTTATACGGGGGTGCCTTCAACATGAAAGCGTTGTCAATACCTGTAGTATTTCTCTTTCTCCTCATAATACTTATAGCAATACTAGTACCCGCTTTCATTATTTTTAATCAGCTAGGTTTCTTCTCCTCACAAGGTAGAATACAAGCTAGTGTATATACACAACAGCAAGAACAGCAAAATAATCAAGTATATAGAGGGAATCCAAACATATATTATAACTCCTCTACTTCTCCTTATTTATTATTTAATTACAACCTAATACCTTCACCTTTTAACTTAACTCAAATATATTATTTTAATGGGAGTACTTGGGTACCAGTGTTAAAGCAGAGTATAGTTATTTCTGGGAACACCAAGTACCCATTACCTTCCTCTGCGTTTAATAAGCCAGTAATAATTGTTACTGCTTTAGGCAACATTTACTTCTTGAATCCCAATACCTCAATAGTAACAGTATCAGTATCTGGCCCTGCTGGGAAAATCCCAGTTTATGTAACTGCATTTGTGATCAATGGTAGTAAGTTAATACCAGCAAACATATTAATCACGCTAAGCTCGCCAGCTACCCAGATAGGTAGTGGTCTTACGCCTCAACTATTTTATTTAAACCCTGGGACTTATTTCATTAACGATATAAACGGAAGTCCAATATTTCTTGCCGGGTACGGATTAACAGCAAACTTCTTGAACTGGACGATTGCAGGGTATGGAAGTTTATCAGCACCTAACAAATTAAGTACTCAATTCACGGTTTATGGGCCATTAGTAATTACGGCAATATACAATGCTAGTCTCAAGAAGTTCCCAGTAACAATTATGCCAAACGGCATACCCCTGGGTAATAAAATAAATAATAATAGCATTCACTTGACATCTCTAAATAAAACTATTCCAGTTTATGTAGATAACAAGTTGTACTACATTAATTCCTCTGGTATCACTCTTAACTTAACTTACGGCTATCATATAATACAGTTCCCCTCAATGTATAACGTTACGTTCAACTATAAACAATATAGTTTTACTATGCCAGCAGGGCAAATAAACACTTATGCATTTACTGGTTTAACAGCAAATACCACCAAGATAACAAATATTTCAAGATACGAAATATTTGTTAATGGCAGTGGAACAGTTTTAGGTAATTACGAAAAAGTACAAACTTATTACCTTATAGAGGTACTCAACAACTTTACATTGCCATCTGATTACACTTTAGTATCTAACACTTCTCCAGTTCTGGGTGATATTGCGGGGCAACTTCTACAGATAAACAACACTTATACATGGGGACCAGTGAAGAATTATGTGCCGTTCAAGATTTATGTCAAGGCAGGAACCACATACAAAATTACTAAGGATTATATACTTCAATTAACTGGTACCTTTGTATTAAATAAGAGTATATTTGGTATTTTTACTCAGACATATACCTATAACGGATTATTATCTGCGTTACAGAGAAACGGTATTGTCATAAATACTCCGAATGGTGTACAGATAAAAAATGTAGGTCAAACGTTTACAGTTAATTCACCTATAATAATCATAAATAACGAGGTGTGGGAATATGGTGGTACAACCCAGCCATAATAAGGGTTTAGCTAATGTTGTAGCGCTGATCATGGTATTAATAGTAGTGATAGTCATTGCAGTACCATTTCTGTTCTATTTCGCCTCTAGTCAAAACTATAAGCAGGTTTCTTCAGCAATAGTGAATAATTATCAATACTTAAAGGATTTACAAATAAAACAAGTCATAACTGGTCACCCCGCAATCTACTATAACTCATCCATTATTATCTTGCAGTACACAAACGGAACCTTTACTCCGCCAGCAAACTTAACAATAACTGACATACTGTACTTGAATCAGCAAGGTGTTTGGATAACTATTCCACTAAACTATCCTATAGTGGTAAGCGTAGGTGAAGCATTACATTTGCCTTCATATGTCAACGGTAAGCCAATAATCATAGTTACCTCATTAGGCAATATATTCTTCTTAACGCCCGGATCGTCTATTGGACCATTTGCTCTTGCTGGAACTAAAGGAGGAGTAGAAATATTAACTCAAATCTCAAACTCTTCCCTAACTTTAGGGGTATCTGCAAACATCTCCACAAACATTTACAGTAAATGGGAGAATTTCACTACGCCAGTAAATTTCCCCAACACTACTGGTACATTTGAAGTTAAAGTACCAGAGTATGTCTACTATGAGAATTCTAAGGGACAAGTAATAACTGGAGTTTTCAGAAACTGGTATGTTATAGGTGGTGCGTCTTTGAACTCCACAACTAGCCAAGGAGTTAAAGTCACCTTGCAAGGGAGTACCGCGGTTTTAATAGCCAACTATACTCCGTTGTTAGCTTATGCAACACTTAAGATACAAACTAATTACCCTGGAAGTTTGACGGCTAACATAGACGGTAAAACATATACAGTAACTAATGGAACAACAATTACAGTTCCCGCGGGGTTTGTTAACGTTACCGTATTAACTCTACAAGCAAACTATACTGGATATAAGTCTAAGGGTATAATTCAACACTATAGCTACTCTTCAATGCAGTACTCATCTAAGACAATTAACACATATTCCGCAATAATATTTGTCCCACCATCTACAACTCAGACATTAAATATAAATTACGTTAATGACTATAACTACTATAAGGTAAACATAACAGGCTATAATGTTTGGCAAGGCGAATACGCTATAATAGATAATAACCTATATGTGTACAATAATTCTTATTGGATAATTGGTGGTAATCATACCTTTGGTATTATAGGAACATTCTACTATAATTATTCAGTAAATAGCTATGCCTCGCATTCTGCAAAAACGGTAATCTTCAGTTACAGTAACGGTACATCATTTACCTATACTTTTCCCAACATACCTAGCTATGTCATAATAAACCAGCCTATGACGATAAAAGTATATTATAGCACTGTAATTTACTGGCAACAATTACGAGGTGGTTTATCATGAATATGCCAAAACTAAAGATAGGACAATCGGCATTAATTGCGTTTTTGATAGCAATTATACTGATTTTGCTAGTGTTAGTTCCACTTTATTATTTAATTACTAATTATTCAAAGCCCACAGCTAAGCCCACAAATTTCGCTCAGATAATTAAAAACCAAATAAATGGGGGTAGTGTCCTCATTTTCTTCAACTCGACTTCTAATTCAAACATTACATTACTTACATTTAGTGGCAATGGAAACTTCACTCTGAAAGACGTTTATGCGGTTTATCAAGGGATATTTGTGAACATCACAAAGTATATATACGCAATTAAAATAACGCCGACAAGCAAAACTTTTATTGGACCTCTACCTCAACCAATAATTTATAACTATACTGCATACAACACAATTACACTTTCTAATGGAATGAAAATACCAGTATGGAACACTACATTAATTCTGGAAATTAATGCTTATAATCAAACAGTGTTTGCCACTATATATCCTAACTCTACTGCATTTAGCTAAAAATCTCATACATAAGTTAAAACTATTTTAAACTCTGCTTGAGAAAATGTTAAAATTCTATTTATTTACTCATTAATTAAATAATTTTCTTCTAACTCTTTCTCTTTCTGCAAGGTAAGAAAACATAAAAAAAGAAAGATAAATGATATATTATAATCGAGGGGCTAATTATGTATTTTATCTATTTAATAAGGTGAAGTCTAAGATATTTTTAGCATCCCTTTAGCTTTCTAGCTACTTCAGTAACTCTCTTACCTAGAAACCTTGCTATCTTCCTTTCATTTTCATCTAGTTCTTCTCTCACGCCAAGGTGAGATGCTCCGTAAGGGCTTCCTCCAGTTGTTGTCTGAAACATCTCTGGTATTCCATAACCTAATGGCACTATTATCATACCAAAATGGTAAGCATAAGTTGACATTGTTAGAATAGTAGTTTCATGTCCACCATGAGTAGTTGATGCTTCAGTAAAGAAACCTACTGGCTTGCCATACAACACATTGTCTCTCCATAGCAAAGCTGTTTGATCTAAAAATGTCTTTAGACTACCCGCCATGTTACCATATCTAGTTAGTGAACCAATTACAAAACCATCGGCCCATCTCAAATCGTCAAGAGTTGCTTCTGGAATGTCTTTTACCTTGTCGACAGGAAGTCTTGCTTGTACTTCTGGCGGGAGTGTTTCTCTAACTCTCCTTATCCTAACCTCTGCTCCTTCTTCCTCAGCTCCTTTCGCTATCTCTTTAGCTAATTCTACAATTGAACCATACCCGTAGAAGAGGACTAAGATTTTAACTTTTTCCATAAGATAAGAAATTAGCCATTTTAATAAAATTTAACTTAACTATAGGAAACTAACTTACCTTAATACCTTTATAATTTTGTCTTGCAATTTCAAGAATGTCTTCGTGTATAATACCCATCTGAAGGGAGAATAAAATACTCTGAGTTTTACAAGGGAAAGAAACATGAATATAATGATCTTGAACAATTTACCAGATATTTTACTGTCCCCCTCTTCATGCTCATATCTTACAGGTACTTCTTTTACTGAAAAACCGTGTTTTAAGAAAGAGTATATTAAGTTTGTATCAAAGACGAAATCATTCATGACTAGTTCATCCATGACTTGTTCTATTTTGTCGCGTTTCACAAGCTTAACCCCAGCTTGGAGATCACTAAACCTTCTCAATGAAGGAAACATGATTTTTGCTAAAAGCATGTAACCGTGGTGAAGAAATCGCCTAACTCTAGGCATTGTGGAGATGTCACGGTGTGCTATAACGAGGTCTGCGTCTTGATTAATTATCTTCTCAATTTCAGTAGTTGGTAAATCAGCGTCTATAATGAGGATTCTCTCAGCCTTAGCGTTCTGTATTCCTACTTTTATTGACCCTCCTTTCCCTAGTCTAGTCTCATTAACGTAAATTATTGCCCCAAATTTTTTGGCAATTTCTGGCGTTTTGTCATTTCCTTCAAAGACAACAATAATCTCTGAGTTAGAAATTTTTTGTCGCAATAAAGAAAGGGTTTTTGCAATCCTCTTTTCTTCATTGTACGCTGGGATTACTATCGATAGCATATACTTTTTTGTAATTTTCTATTTAAAAATTTTTCTCTTTGTTAACTTCGTACCCAATTCTTTAAATATCAAGCTAATAATAATTGGGAATGTAATAGAGAGGAGGGCATAGACGTCATCTCTGACTAACTCACCTTGTAAAGCGTCGTGTATGATAATACCACTTCCGTTAACTTGGTAAAGGTTAAAGTTTGAAGCATTCATAGGGAGAGAGATATTTGAAACCCAGTAAGGGGAATAAGCAAATGTTAACAAGAGATACTTACTAGAGGAAGATGTCACCAACACCTCAGTAGGAGATACGAAGTGGATTGGTGCAGGTTTTAGCACGACAGAAAGGTTCTGTGTGTTCACGTCTATTTCACTTGTGTTAGTATAATAAGCATATGAAGTGTTTAAATTCACTTTGTAAAGATAAAGAGGGCCAAATTGCTTCACAAATGAAACCATGTGATAATTCTCGCTTAGAAATTCCAGGTTTTGAAGATATGGCTTAATAGGTAAATAAAGCAAATTTATGAAGGTCACGTTAGATTGTGCATCCCCCTCGATAATGATGTACTTAACGTTAAGCAATGTCAACAAATTCTGTATATAAGTAACGAAGCCTTGGTTAGAAAGGTTTGAGAAATAGAGGAGGTAATTCAGTTTAAAATAATATTGATAGAAATAAGCTCCAGAGTAAATACCCCCGACTATTACTGGATGAACAGAGTAGTATAAATAGATGCTATTTCCATAGTACCATGACGTAGAGTACCATCCATAACTGACTGTTGGGAATACTGCTATGCTGAAGTCTCCTTTCTGTGAATTCAGGTAACTGATTAAATCAAGGAAGTATGAAGGAGGGTTAACTCTATCTGCTAAAGACCCAGATATAACTGGTAAGTTAAGTATTGAAAATAAAACTAGGAGTAGTAGAAAAATCCCAGTTTTGTATTTACCCCGTATTAAGGATGGAACTAGCAAAGAGAAGAATAGACTAGCAAAAGAGGAAGTTGCGAATTGAGTTGTTCTAAGCACAGCAAAAAATGCGTAATGGGAAACAGCGTAATTAACTAAACCATACCACGGTGTATAAATTGAGGAGTCAAAACCTATGACAATTAACCATAATATAGCAAAGAACCTTAAATCACCTTTAGTGAAGATGATGGAAAGTATGCTTATGAGCCCTAAAATCACTAAAAATAGCGTGTTCTCACTAGGTGGTATTACTGAAGATATATAGGAGGAGGCTGAGTAGATAAGAGGAGAAGAGGAAGAAATGTTAACAACTGTTATTGACTGGTTTTTTACCGTTTCATACTGAGGTATGATAGATGATGCAAAAGAGAAAATCCAGTAAAATTGAGGTATTGTAAATGAGAATAATGTAAACAAAAAGTGCAAGATCTTACGTCTGAAAAAGTATCCAATGAGAAACACAAGCCCTAGCCAAACAATAGGAAAGATCTCTCCAGAAATGAAAAGCATATAAGAAGAGAGTATTGTAATAATTGGATAAGCTTTATTAAAAGGGATCCTACCATGATAAAATCTTAATGAATAGTAAATAACTACTGGAAGAAGGAAGTAGATCATCATAGTGTTTAAAAAGATATATGGCATCTCTACAAAACCTACAAATATAAACCAGTTAGTTAGATAGAGAAAAGTTGAAAAGAAGGATGCTAGACGTGAAGAGTAGTAGTTATCAGCTATTCTCATAACGTAGTATGACCCTATAAAGGAAAGAACTGTAGAGAATATCTCCTCGCTCAGATTACCAAAGAAAGCAAAAGGGAGTAACACTAAACCTGTCCATGATGTACCTGCAACTGTTGGGACAAAACCGTAAGGGTAATTTGTATAAGCGTATAATACGGGATTGATTAAATATGAGGTAGTGATCCCACTAGCTAGGAAAAAACCTTGATCACCACCATATATGGGTAAACCTCTATACCACAAATAGTTTATAGAAACGCTAAGTATTAGCGGGATTATGTAGTTACTGCTTCTCTTCAGTAGTCTTAACACGTTGAATGAGCTTTGCATAAATTCTCACCAGCTTTTCCCTTGTTATCACATAAAACAAGGATAAGATAAACCCTATCACAGTAGCTGTAACACTTGGGTAAAGATAGTTCGGAGTTTTTGTTTGAACAACAATCTCGTAGTACCCTGGCTTTAATAGAGTAGAATTAATCAGCTTGGAACCGTTTACAGAAAAAACAAATCCTTTTAGCGCTGAAACGTTTAAACTCGTAGTAGCATTTAAGTTTATGAAAATTTTATCTGAACTTTGCCTTTCTACAAAGGTAAAGGGGACGATCTTCTTAAGTAACAAGACTGACTTGCCACCTTCATTTATATAAGGAGTTACTTTTAGTAGCGTAGAATTTTCGGAGTAGTAATAAAGATCAATGAGAGTAACTTGCTGGTGCAAACTTACCTCAGTTGTGTTTTTATACAGCTTAGCTGAGGTTAAGTTAAGCACTCCTATTTCAAAGTACTGTAAATTACTAGCGTTTATTTCGAAATATAATGTGCCATTCAGAGTCTCTGGTGCAGGGAAGGAGATGTAAATTTCTGACTCTGAAAAACCTTTTGGTATTTCCCAGAGAATACTGTCATTTTCAACCTTCACAATGGCGTTTGTTAAATTGCCGACCTTTGGTGGTTGGAGTTGAGTTTGATTTAGAGAAAGTAAAAGAGGGATTGGTTGCGAAATGTATTTAGGATTAATTGTGATAGAGTAGTTACTCGAATTAACAACTGTTACGATGTATTTAGCTAATGCTGTTTGATTAGTAACTGGATAAGGAGAAAGCAAAGAGTAACTTGAATTCCAAAAGACCAGACCAAAGCTTTCATTCTCTAACTTAGCTATCACGTTCTGAACCCCATTAGGAACACCATTAAATGAAAGAGATGGAGCTATTGTAACACCTTGAAAAACTACTAAAGACACTAGGACAAGAGGTATGAGAAACTTCTTTGCATCTGAAATAAGGAGAACTCCTAAAATTATGAAAGGGTAGAGGATTAAGGAGTAAGGCAAGGACAAAGCCAAGTAAACAGACCCTACAACTAGGGCTAACCCAAGATATTTGTTTTGAATAAAGAAAGAAAGAACTGAAGCAATTGTGAAAATTATGTAAAGCTCAAGCGGAGGAAAGGGATAACTCTCGTTAGGGAAACCCACTAGTACGTACGGAATTAACCAGAATAGAGAGAGCAAGAAGGAAAAAATTGCATATTCTTTCCTCTTGTTTAATAGAAAGGAAAGTATTGTGAAAGCAAAAGGGAATACATAACCCGCCGAGATAGTGACTGCTGAAAAAGCTAAGAACCTCTTTATGTCAATTTTTGTAGCTATAACCAAACCCAAGGGCAGAAGAGAATAAGTTAAGGCTAATGAAGGTATTTGGACTGGAGTTAAGACAGAGTATATGAAAGAGAACAGAAGTTTATTTCTGTCAAACAACAGATAAGACGTTAATCCCGAAACAAAGTAAAAGAGAAAGACTATAACGTGGAGGGCAATTATTTGCCCTAGCTTATCAACTAGAAAAGAAGAAATATAATACAAGACAAACTGGTCGATGTGTAAATTATATCCGTAACCTAAAATGTAAAGAGAGAGGAAGTTAGAAAAGAGAAAGGAGCTAGGGTTCCACCAATAATACGCGTTAGGTAAGGGGAGGATAAAGGTAGAAATAGGAAACAACACGAGGACTAGCGGTACGTAGACCTTCCTAGGAATCTTTACTGTTGATTGTTCAACTAACATTGAAACAGCTCCAAAAACAAGGTTAAAGTATGCTAAGTCACTTAATGGTATTTCGTATTTACTGATAAAGGCAGAAAACACAAGGTAAATTATACCGGAGGCTACAATACCTCTAGAGTCATACTTCATGAGTTTATAAGCTACAACAAGCCCCAGAAAGACGTAAAGGTCTACCACGTAGGGAGTATCTAAAAGAAAGAGTGAAATTCCTGCAGGTATCAAGACATGAGAAAAAGAGGTGTAATAGAATGAAGTTAAAGAAGCTATAGCAACTGCAAAGAGTATGTAAGGAGGAAGAAAATGGAAAGCAACGAAAGGGAAAACCAAGACGATATAAAGGAAATTTAGCCTTTTATCGCCATACAGAGTTGAAAAGGCAATAGTTAACAAAAATGCACCAAGGATTATTGGATCTTGTTGTTTTGAAAGTATCAAAGTCAGCAGAGAGAGCAAAAAGGCAATATTAACAAAGAACTTTTGCATACCATAAGCTAATCCATAAAAAATATAAAACTAATCATATATACCTTGATTATCTAAAAAATAGTGTGAAGATCACAGAGATAGAACTTAGGTTTGTCAAGTCATTCTTGATAGAAACTGAAGAAGGAAACATTTTAGTAGACAGTGGTACCCCCGAAAGCGGAGAAAAGCTGATCCCCTATCTCAAGAACGTACGGTACGTTATTTTTACTCATTCACATGCTGATCATATAGGTGGGGCTAGCGAGATAATGAATAGAACTGATGCAAAGTTCGGGATACATAAAAATGGAGAGGAGTACTTAAAGAAAGGCTTGGTAAGAAAACCAGTAGTTCATTCAGTAGGTCTGAAAATAGCTTCTGTATTCTTTCCCTTACTTTCACGAGGATTAAAACCTGCAAGAGTTGATTTTTACCTAGAAGACGGACAAGAGATAGTAAAAGGAGTTAAGGTACTTTATACGCCGGGGCACACAAACGATTCAATTTCCATTTTTGTTGAACCTCTAAACTCAGTGATTGTAGGTGACATGTTACAAGGAAAAGATGAGAAGTTAGTTTACCCTTCGATATACGAAAATCTTGAGGAGCTAATGAAAAGTGTCCAAAAGATACTTGACCTAAAACCATCTTTCATTTATGTTAGCCATGGGAAAAGTAATAGTGCTAATAAAGTTGAAGTTTAGTCTTAGAAAAAACTAATTCATTAATTCCTTAAACTTTTCTCTCACGAGTTCAACCCTTTCTTTCCAGTCTACTATTGGTTGAGGATACCCCGGGACTTTTGTTTTATAAAGCGAGTGTATTACGCTAGGAGGATAGTCTCTTAGTTCTTCTACCCAATCTTTTATGAATTTAGCTTCTGGATCAAATTTTTCCTGCTGTTTCCACGGGTTAAATACACGGAAAATATAGTCTACTCCAGTAGAGGAAACCCATTGCCAATTCCCGTTATTGATTGCAGGGTCATAATCTACAAGCTTTGTTGCAAAGTACTTTTCACCTAGTCTCCAATCAACGAACAGCACTTTAACTAAAAAGAACGCTGTAATCATTCTAAGCCTACCATTAATATAACCTGTTGCGTTTAAAGCTCTCATCCCTGCGTCAACTATTGGGTAACCTGTCTTCCCTTCTTTCCATGCATTAAAGTACTCAGAGTTATTCTCCCATTCTAGATAATCAAATTCTCTTCTGTAACAATTGCCGAAAACATAAGGGTTATAATAAGCTAATAAGGTGTAAAAGTCCCTCCAATAAAGTTCCCTTATGAAGTCTTCATTCTCAAGCTTTTTGTAGTATGCCTCTCTCATTGAAACAGTGCCAAACTTTAAGTGAGGTGATAAGTAAGAATTTCCGTTCTCCGATGGATAATCCCTTTTGCTGTAGTCAAACTCTCTTTCTAGTAGCCTTAATCCTTCTTTCCTTCCGCCGTTAAATAACGGTGACTCCGTTTTTTTGAAAGAAAGGAGAAAGTCAACTTCTAGTGAGTCATCCTTTCCAAACTTGCCTTCATAGGTCTCTGGCTCCCTTACTTTTAGCTTCCTTACCTCATTGTAAAATGGAGTGAAACTCTTATGATGAAATAATTTTTTAGGAGTCAAAAGATAGTCTTCGTAAGATTTAAATTCTATACCATTTCTCTCACAGTAATCTCTTATCTTTTTATCTCTAGAAATACTAAATGGAGTGTAATCCTCATTGACATATATTGCATCTATATTTTTTAAGTGTGAAACTACTTTTTCTGCCTCTCCGAAATAAACGTGAAGTTTACTACCTCTCTCTCTAAGCTCCTCATCTAGATCCATTAGGGAATTAACCATGAATGACACAGCATATTCAGATTTGTAAGGATTTGTAATCATTTGTCTTGGGTCTGCTATGAATATGGGGATTACTTCTTCACACTCATTTAGAGCATGATTAAGACCAGTATTGTCATACAGCCTTAAATCTCTCCTAAATATAAATACACATTTCACTGTTTAATGGTAGATACAAAAAATAAAAAGTGGTGTAAGGAGTTTTCTTATGTGTTTTTAAAGGTTTTTAATGCTTTTATTAAACTTTGTGCAAAAAACGGTAAATCCCCAGGGTGTCTCGACGAGATAAGATTTTCATCCTCTACTACTGGTGCATCTATATATTCTCCGCCAGCAACTATTATATCATCTTTTATTGAAGCTACTGAAGTTATCTTCCTTCCCTTAACGACACCAGCAGAAATCAATACTTGAGGACCATGGCATATAGCAGCCACTGGTTTCTTCATCTCGAAGAATTTTCTAGTAAGCTCTTTAACTTCTGGCAAGGTTCGAATTTTCTCTGGTCCTCTTCCTCCTGGAATGACAAGAGCTACGTAGTCGCTAACTTTCACTTCTTTAAAAGAGATGTCAGCAACTACTGAATAACCATGTTTTCCAACAATCTTTCCTCCAGCTTCTTTACCAGCGATAACTGGTTTAAATCCCTCCTCTATAACCCTATAAAAAGGGTATAAAAGCTCTATGTCTTCAAACTCATCTCCTACAATAAATAATACTTTCATAATTATTGTTATTAGATGAGAGATATAAAGCTATATCGTTTTGAAAGAAGCATATACATTCAAACGAGTTTAAAGTAGTAAATACTCCATTTGGAAATATGCTTAAAAGATTTCGTATGAGAAGTATAAAGTATGATTGTTAGTCTAACTGCAGAGCTAGGCTTAGATATAGGACAGAATTATGCAGGCGGGTTAGGAGTACTTGAAGGGGATAAATTTTACGCTGCAAGTAGATTAGGAATTGAATACACTGTATTCACACTCTTTTATAGGAAAGGATACGTAGATGGAGAAGAGAAGCAAAAACAACTGTTTTCTAACTTAGTTAAAGAGGGAGAAGCGGAGATAGAGACAAAAGTAAAGGGAAAGATTAAGGTTGAATACTTAAGTTACAAATTGAATACAGCAAAAGCGATTTTCATAAACATCCTCTCACCAGATTGGGCTTTGAGATTAAATGAAAGATTATATGTCGAAAACTCTGAGGAGGAAAGGTTTTATAAGTATCTGGTTTTGGCTAAAGCTAGCGAAAGGTACATAACGGAAAGGATAGGTTGGGATAAAATAAATTATGTTGATCTACAAGAGGCTTATCCCTCTTTTATTACCCTTTTACATTATTTTCCACGATACAGGATAATCATCCACACACCTGCGCCATGGGGACATCCTTCCTTCCATTCCAACTTCTTTAAAGAGGAGTTTGGTTATGATTTCCCCTTTGATCCAGTTGTAATGACAGAGTTAGGATTATCAGTAGCCTACCAAGGAATCGTTGTATCTAAAAAGATGCTGAAACTTGTAGGAAGGGTATTTCCTCACCAGATGCATAAAATAAAGGCAATAACTAATGCAGTAGAAGTCCCAAGATGGAGACATCCTTTGCTAAACAACGTTAAAGACCTTGATGATTTTATAAAGAAAAGAAAAGAGATAAAGAAAGAGGCACTAAAGAAGCTTGGGAAAGAGAGCGAAAAACCGGTGATTAGCTGGTCAAGGAGAATAACACAGTATAAAAGACCGGAGTTTATTTTACGTTTGATTGATGAATTGAAAGATGATGCATTCTTTATTATTGGAGGAAAAGCACATCCGCAAGAGTATTATGGTGTAGAGTTAGAAAAGAAGTTTAAGGAATACTCTCAGAGGAAGAGCAACGTGATATTTGTAGAAGGTGCTGATACCCAGATAATGAAGCAAGTATTATGGGGTACAGATATTTGGACATTTACACCTTTGTCTGGGTGGGAAGCTAGAGGCACTAGTTTTATGAAAGCAGGGCTCAATGGAGTTCCAAGTGTTGAATCAAGGGATGGAGCAGTAACGGAGATCATAAAGGATGGTTATAATGGGTGGTTATATGGAACAGACAGAGATGAACTTCTTCCAGTAATAGCTTTTGTCCATGAATATGAGGATTTCGTTAGAAAGATAAAACAAGCCGTAAACAGCTATTATGAAATTGGTTACAATGACTACTTAACGTTCCCTCAATAC
>NZ_DBPRYF010000017.1:0-7800 GCF_059755235.1 Sulfurisphaera sp. | reverse complement strand
TGTTTATGCACCTTATGCTTTAAGGAAAGTTGAAGCATCTTTACTATATCACGGTTTCGATGTCGCTGTTATCCCTCCAGAATATTTAGAGAAGAGTGTTAGCGATAAGACAAAAGTTGTAGGCATTACTGTCCATGATCCCTTTGGTCTCAATCCAGTCCCCTTTAAATTATCAATGTTATTCGGTGGTGGAGCTACATGGACTGCTAAGTTCTTTGAGGAGCTACATGATAAAATAGTACAACTAAAACAGAAGTATAACTTCAAGGTGATTGCTGGAGGACCCGGTGTATGGGAGTTGCTGAACAAAAAGCCGGACTGGATTGATACATTATTCGTTGGTGAAGCCGAAATAACTTTGCCAGAAGTTGTAAAGAAGCTAGAAGATGGACAAGAGATACCAAGTGTTGTTAGAGGTAAAGATCCTAAAGTAGAAGAAATTCCACCGATAGTTAATCCTGCAAGGCTCGGTGAGGTTCAAATTACTAGGGGTTGTCCCAGAGGATGTGCTTTTTGCCCTGTGACACCAGAGACGTTTAGGAGTATACCGATTGAGGTAATAAAGAAAGAAGTTGAAATCAACAAAAAAGGTGGATGGAATAGAGTCGAGCTTATTACAGATGATGTAATGCTTTATGGTTCTCAAAAGCTGAGGACTAATCATGATGCTATTGTTAAGCTTTTCACTGAAGTCATGAATATGGGCGTAGATGGCGTATGGTGGCCCCATATTTCGGCTCCTGCAGTTAAAGAAAGTCCTAAGACCATAAAAGCTATGGCGGAAATTGCTAGATATAGTTTTGACAGAGCTGTAGCCCCCGTAGTTGGGTTAGAAACTGGAAGTACCAAGATTATGGAGAAATATATGAGGGCTAAAGCATTCCCATGGACTCCTAAAGACTGGCACGACGTAATTGTGGATGCTACTGCAATTATGAACGATAATTATATATTCCCTTGTTACACCATGACCATTGGTTACCCAGAAGAGACTGACGAGGACGTTCAGCAGTCTATTGATATAGTACAGAAGATTATTGACCACGGTTTTATTGCATGGGTATTTCCACTACCAGTTATTCCAATGGCTACAACTAGAATAAGAGATAATCCGTTTCCATTCATGGAAAGATTACCTTCAAAGTATTGGGATTTACTCTATATATCATGGAATTATGATTTTAAGACAACTAGAGAATTAATACCAATCCTTACGGGTGGAATAAAGAATAAGGTTGTTAAAAGTATAGTGAAATTGATGATTGACAAAGTATTTGATTCTATAGACCAGATTTTCTATGAGTTGAAACAAACAAAGGGTAAGAAATCAATGGAATTTTCAAATATTAATTTAAATAATACTATTGGTGTGATAAAAGCTATCTATTGGTTAACGAGATTAGCTTTTAAGCCACAATAAGCATTTTTATTTCTAACTTGAATAAGGTTGATACATCTAATACAATACCGATTATTAATGAATAGATATTAAGGAATGAGATTTGACTTTGATAGACAAGAAGCTACTGTCTATGAATGTATATCAAAGTCTTGGGGATCTTTAGGGCTCGACCCAGAAGCTAATTGCTGAATATTCTTCGTAATTCTTAATAAAGGAATAGTAACGTCACTATAGCTCTTCTCGTCCCCTCATTTTGGTTTTTCATTCCATAAGGAAAATGGCGTAATTGAGTTTATTCCAATCCAATAGGTCTTTAATTAAAAAAATAATAAAGGAAATTCTTTTTAAAAGCTTTTTAATATTACCTTTTAAACCTTTAAAAAAATCAAAAAGGAACATAGGAAAAAGAATTTAAACCTCAACTGGTATGTGAGTCTATGAAACGAGTAATAACGTTATCAGTCGAAGAAGACTTAAGTGACGTAAAAGATAAAGTTAAGAGCGTACTGAAAAAACTGAGTAATAATAGCGAGATCCTTGTTCTCTCTCGTTCAGACATTTCGTATTTATTCCGTGGGTATTCCATAGAGAAGGAGAAAAATGAAGAAGGAATATGGATAATCAGAGTTAAAAAGAATTAAACAATCTTTATCTTATGTTAATAAAGAACGCAAAACTACTTGATGGAAGAATAGTTAACATTTATGTGGAAAACGGAGTTATATCTTGTTTTAACTGTAAGTCCTCTGATGATGAAGTAATAGATGCTGAAAACCATCTTGTTATTCCACCTTATTTCAATATGCATTTTCATTTGGATAGTGTTTTCCTACCAGTAGTAAATAGATCTGGGACTCTGTGGGAAGGGATAAGGATATGGAGAGAAGTTAAAGGAAAATTGGCTGAAGAAGATGTGACAAAAAGAGCTGTAACTGCGGTAAAATTAATGGTCTCTCAAGGTACTCTTTGGATAAGGACTCATGTAGATGTGACTGAAAAGTCTCTTACATTACTGAAGGCTTTGTTAAAAGTAAAGGAGGAAGTTAAAGATATCGCTGAAATCCAAATTACTGCTTTTCCTCAAGACGGTATTTTTACCGATAAAGGTAATGATGAACTCCTTAGAAAAGCTGTTGAACTTGGTGCAGATAATGTTGGCATGATACCTCATAATGAAATTACTAGAGAGGATGGGGTTAGATCTGTTAAATTTGCTTTCGATTTAGCAAAAGAGTATAATAAACAAGTTGATGGTCATATTGATGAGACAGATGATCCTAATTCACGATATTTAGAAGTTCTTGCCAAGTATTCTCTTGAATATAATTATCAAGGGAAAGTTTCAGCAGGTCACGTTACAGCAATGCATTCGTGGGATCCAGCTTATAGGTCAAGGATATTAGAACAGGTGGCTAAGGCTGGTATTACTGTAATTCCTAATCCGCTTATAAATGTCTCCCTTCAAGGTAGATTTGACAACTATCCAAAAAGGAGGGGAATGGCCCTATAAAGGAGTTATTGCAACATGGAATTAACGTTGCTCTTGGTCATGATTGCATTATGGATCCTTGGTATCCATTAGGTAGTGGGAACATGCTTCATGTTTTATTTATGGGTGTTCACTTGGATCAACTTCTTTCTCCAGAAGAGCTGAATAACTCTTTGAATTTAATTACTTATAACGGAGCTAAGTCATGGCCCTTAATGGATTATGGTATCGATTTGGGTAAAAGAGCGAATATGTTAATAACTAATGCTGAAGACGTAATTGATCTGTTGCGATTTATGGAACCTCCTCTATACGTAATTAAGGAAGGTAAAGTAATTAGTAAGGACAGTGGAAAGTTCATATTTTATCATGGAAAATGGGAAAAAGTTTTCAAAAAACCCATATAGAGATGAGAAAAATTCAATCTCTCGTAAGAGAAATAGGTTTTTTACGGAAAGTTATAGTAACACCAATGGTTATAATTTTATCAGAACTAAACGATATTTAGTTTGAGACTACTTATAAACGATAAGTATTTATCTTCCTAAAAAGAGAAATAAAGATAAATGTTCAACATAAAAGGAATAAATTTGCGTAAATATTTAACAAGTTTTATTTTAGTATTGCTTAATAACTGGATAACAATATCTTTATTTCAGAGCCAAAATGGCAAAAGGCAAGAAGAAGGAGCAAGGCGGAAAGGAACAACAAGGTGGACAGAAGAAATAAGGGTACTTAACATTTAGTGCTATCAATTAAAAAGTTAACTCTTTTTTATTTACTTTATCATGGTTATATTCATTTGCTTAACATTTAAAAGATAACCATAATTATGTTGGGTTATATTTTTATTTAAACAAAATAATGAGAGTATATGATAAGAGGAGTTTTTGGTATATTAGAAGGAAGAAATACTATTGATGGTGCTGGGGTAAGACTTTATAGAGTATTTGACTCTCCATCTACTGTACAACTTACGGACCCATTTCTTCTATTAGACTTCTTTGGCTCTTCAGACCCTAGAGAATATATTGTTGGTTTTCCTTGGCATCCACATAGAGGAATATAGACTGTAACTCTGCTTTATGAAGGTAAAGTGGAACACGAAGATAGTACTGGAAATAAAGGAGTAATATATCCTGGGCAAGTCCAATGGATGACTGCTGGAAGTGGAATATTCCATCAAGAAATGCCTAAACCACTGGAAGGTGTAGAAATAGCTAAATATAATCAAAACCCTTTGTCAGTTAGAGGATTACAGCTCTGGATTAATTTACCAGCTAAAAAGAAAATGACGGAACCAACATATAGGAATATCAATTCAGTACCCAAAGAGACTTTTAACTTTGGTGAGCTAAGTGTGCTTTCTGGAGAATACAGAGGTCTTCAAGGACCTTTAAATGTAAAAAGTGATGTAGAACCAACATATTTTGATGTTAATTTATACGGAGAGGTTAAGATGAATGTAAAAGATGGTTATACAGTTTTAGCATTTGTTGTTGATGGCAAAGCTAAGTTTAGTCCTAACTCACCAGAGGTTGGAAAAGGGAATCTTGTTATTTATGATAAAAGGGGAGATGAAATAGTTATTAGTGGCAAAGCAAGGTTTATAATACTTTCTGGGAGACCATTAGAAGAACCAGTAGCATGGTATGGGCCAATAGTGATGAATGCTGAAGATGAAATTATGGAGGCGTTATCAGATTTACGTAAAGGTATGTTCATAAAGAACAAAGAGGTAAAGATCGAGGATTACTACTGATGAAAAGAAGATCAGTTCATGAAGCTAAATCCAAAGCTAATTTAAGTATTTTTATCCAACTTTCCCATTTTAACCTACCAGTCTTGGTATTCTGTGCACTTGGATGATAACTGCCGATCAACACTTTATTATCTGGTAAGTTTACTATTGCACCATGATAAAACTTCGCCTTTATTTCGTATATTGAAAGAACTGAATCGAAAGCTATCTTTCCAAGAGCTACTATAACTTTTACTTTCTTTAGACTCTCAATTTCCATTTTAAGAAACAAAGAACAGTTATTTATCTCTTCTTTTGTTGGTTTGTTCTCTGGTGGAGTGCATTTTACTGCATTAGTTAGATAAACTTCTTTTATTTCGAGACCGTCTTCCCTACTTACTCCCTCTTCTTTGTTACTTAGACCTAAAGTATACAAACCCTTAATCACCCATTTTCCAGATTCGTCTCCCGTAAACACTCTTCCAGTCCTATTTCCTCCATTAAATGCTGGAGCTAAACCGACAATTAAGATCTTTGCGTTCTCATCTCCTATTCCGGGTACTGGTTTGTTCCAGTATTCCCAGTCCTTGTATCTTAGTGGTTTTTCCTTATTTTTTGTGTATTCTCTTAATCTAGGACATTTACTGCAAGAAATTATTTCGTCAAAGAATAAAGACTTCATGAATGAGGCCTCTTCATTTTTTATCTGCAAACTGGGGGAATTTAAACTAAATTCAAATTTTTAAAAAAAGATATTTAATCTTCACATAGAAAAAGATTATTATGGAGGGAAAAAGAGATAGTCCTTAAAGCTTTAGATAAAGTTGAAAAATGGTATGTTATGCTAGCAGGAATTAAGGGAAATACGCTTCTCTTAGTTTCAAAAAAGGAAGTTCCAAAGACAATAGAAGTGGATGGAATTAACCTTGAAGTTAAATATTTCGAACCAGAGGAGTACCTTAAAGTTATCTCACAAGACGATGAAGAATTTAGATCATATCATGTGTATTATTTTGTAAAAGTCTACATGAGAAAAGTGCTAGACATTTTATCTTCTCTTGAAGTCCAAAGAATGAGCGAAGAGTTCCAGACCCAAGATAACTTTAAACATTAGTCTGTTCACTAAGTAGTGTGAAAGGCTATCCGATTTTTATAGCGAGGCTAATTTACGGAATCAGTTGGTTCTTTCTCTCTCCATATATTCCTTACTTGTTGAAAGACTTCTCAGCTCCATCCTATTTCGCCAGCTTAATTCCTCTTTCCTTCTTTATTTCAGCGGCTGTAATGCAAATCCCTGCTGGGATTATATCAACTAAGTTAGGAATGAAACTAACTTACACGATGGGTCTATTCATAATGGGAATTTCTGATATCCTTATTGGTTTAAGTGAAAATGTATACGAAGTTATTATACTCTATGGTTTAACAGGGTTCGGTGCATCTTTTTTCTTTTCATCAGCTGGAGGGACTTTAGCAGTAATGAATGAGGGCAGAACACTTCTAGTTATGGGACTTTATAATGGGATGTTTTCTGTTGGAGGCATTTTAGGTCTGAATTGGGGATTTTTTGATTCATTAATAGGTTTTCGTTTCTCTTCTATCCTTCTAGGAGGATTAACTCTCCTTGCTGGTATTGTAAACTATTTTATGCCATATGTAAACTTTAAGGGCAATTTTCGCGTACTGAAAAATAAAAATGTGATACTCGTCGCTTCTACAACTGCAGGGTTGTGGGGTGCCTATTACGTAGTTAGTGAATATTTCCCGTCCTTTTCTTATTACATATTTCATGAATCTTCTATAGTAGTTGGCTCTATTTCCTCAATCCTCCTTCTATCTTCTTTCGTAGGGGGATCCTTATCTTTTATTATGAACAAGGTAGAAGAAAGGACTAGAATACTTGTTTCAAATCTACTGGGAGTTCTTCCAGTCCTTTTACTTTATAATTACTTTATTCCGGGGCTTATTATTTTAGGAATTTTTAATGAAATGGGGTTCAGCTTTCATAGGCATTCATCAGCCTATGTAAGCCTTGGGGTTCATCAAGCTCAGCCACCATCTTGAGTTCATCGGTGGCATATCATAGCCCTTGCCCCTATTCGTGGCAACCCCACCCAAAGCCCTCATCTGCATCTTCCACCGAGGGATCATCTTTTTAATCACCGCACGGAAGAAGACGCTCGGGCTCTGGGGAAAGCCACACATTTTGAGGTAGATATTTATTGCACCACATAGCTGTCTGTCTAGTTCTAGTCCACACTTCAAACACTTAACCACCTGCCCCTCTTGGAGCTTTAGCATCCAACCCCCGCATCTAGGACAGGTGGATGAGGTGTTCCTAGGATCGACCAGCTTTACCTCGGATTTGTATTTCATGTAACTAACTATCTGTTTCCAGTTCTGCTTAGCAATCTCTCTGTTGTGTTCTTTCCAGTCGTTAAACATTCCAGACTTGTTCAGATCTTCGAAGCCGTGTACTGCACCTGGGAACATCTTCGTAAGTGTATTAGTCAGCTTGTGGACAAAGTCTTTAGCTCTGTTTCTCTCCCTCTCACCATGTTTAGTCACTTTCCCCTTTGCTGAGGGCTTCTTACTAGCCACGCTTTGGGCTCTCTTCCTCTTTATCTCATGTACTCTATGTATGTGGTACAGTTCACTCAAGTCAATTTTTATCCACCCATACCTGGGTGAAAACCCATCTAGACTAAATAAATTTGAGTCCCAACCAATACGTTCAACGTGGCTTTTCTCCTCTTTTGATCTCCTGAAAGCGATTAGTAACTCACCCTTCGTCAGTATTAATTCTCCTAGATCCAGCCCTTTCACCCTGTTCTTAAACCACGCTTTTGTTAAGTCAAACTCTAGATATAGTTTCCTAGGTACTATGGTGACTCTAATTTTTCCATTCTTGTAGGTATAGAGCGTCTCCTTGACTCTAGCAAACAGCTTCTTGACTGTAGGTTTTGCTCTCCTTCTTTCTCCCTTGAGATAGTTCTTCTTCCAAGACTTCAAAATAGAATAAGCTACTTTTATTGCAGAATCAACGTAGTGGGAAGCATAAGACCAGCCCTTTAACAGTTCTTTTCTAAGCTGGTTCTTGAACTCCCTAGTCTTTGGAAGTTGTGGAATTAGTCGTTTAATTTGATAACATCTCTTTTTTCTCTTCCT
>NZ_DBPRYF010000016.1:0-5398 GCF_059755235.1 Sulfurisphaera sp. | reverse complement strand
ATGGTAGCAATTTATGTCTTTGATGCAACAGTGATTAAGACAATGAACAGATACATTGTATATCCGCCAAAAGAGTACCAAGAGAAGTTGAAGAAGCTTCACGGAAAGAAAGTGAAAGTCATAGTCATTGAGGAAAGTGATTAGAAATAAGTAAAAATAACTAGAGTTAATTAAAAAATGGAAAAGGCTGAAGAAGTCACAATTAAGAAAAGTATTATTCTTGCAATAGATGTGCATTAGCTTGTTATCTAGAACCTTGGCTCTTCACATGAGGGGCTTATCATTTGTAAAAGAAATAACTGTAAAGCCCACGTTATCGGTTTTGTTTCCTTGATTCAATGTGTAAGCAAAAATTTCCACAAAGGTATAAACTCCGTATCCTCAATCTTATCTTCATAGTCCCAAGTAATGATAATTTTTCTCCTTCTTTTCACAGCTTTCTCACCTTCCTTCAACCCTTCTATTTCCCTTTTTTCAACCTCATCTTTTCCTTCCGCATAGGTAACTTGGATTAAGGAATTTGAAGTAACGAAGTCGACTTCCCCTTTTTCACTCTTTAAATAATATAATTTTTCTCCATTTCTAGCTAATTGAATTGCTACGATATTCTCCATTATTTTCCCCTTTGAATCATCTAGCAAGTATCTAGAAATTATGCCAGGGTCAACTACATACACTTTTTTTGGATATACTAAAACACTTTTAGGTGAATTCGAGTATCTTTCTGCAGTCAAAACTAGGTAAGAGCTAACAATTCCATTAAACCATTCCTCAACAGTAGTAATGCTTAGACTTAACATCTTTGTCAATTTATTGAGAGAAATTTCACTTGAGTAATACTTAAGCACACTTAATGCAAAATCTTGGAATGTCCTCACTCTCTTGATCTTAAGTCTAAGTACAACGTCCTTAAAGAGGATATCGGAAATAATCTGAGGTAGCATGTCCTCAGAGATCTTGTGGACCTCAGGGAAACCACCAAGGTTAAGGTAGTTTTCTAGTTCCCTCTTTGCTGTACTCTCTGATATAGTTGAGTAAACTTCCCTTATTCCCTCAATCTTTACACCCTTAAACTTCAAATATTCTGAGAAAGAGAACGGGAACAAAGTAAAAGAGACATGTCTACCGGTAAGATAAGTTGATAACTCTCCAGAAAGCATCTTAGAATTGCTCCCAGTAACTATGATTTTCTTGCCTTCCTCCCTTAACCTTGTTATAAACCTTTCCCATCCAGTGAAGTTATGGATCTCGTCAAACAGAAAATAGTCAACGTTGCCGAATAGCTCATAAGTCGCTTTTTCTATTTCTTCAAAGCTTTTTATATCCACCAATCTGTCATCCGAGAAATCCACATAAGCGTAATTTAAACCTCTGACTAACATTTCAGCTAAAGTTGATTTTCCGCTTCTTCTAACACCAAGGATTGCTAATATATTTGAGGAAGTCAAATACCTTCGTAAATCTGGAACCTCTCTCTCGATCATTTTTTCTCTTTCAAACTTCTTCTCTAATCTTTCACGCTGATCTACTAACACTCTTTTTATATCAAGAAGACTCATAATTTTTACTTTATTAGTATACTAAAAAAGTTTGATGCAAAACTTCTCCAGTATACTAATAATATTTTTATGCAATTTTTTCTATAAATAGTTCCTAGAAAGAACGTTTCTTGTAAGGATCTAGTATAACTCCAAAAGGGAGTTTGCCTTGCTACATTAGTAGGAAGAACTTGACTGATATTTGGATTAAATAGTTGAACTAATTTAGTATCTCTTCTTTTCTAGGAATTCCCTTATTGCTTTATACTCTTCTTCAGCGACGTTTTCCCACGAGCTATGGAGCTTAATGAACTCCTCATACTTTTCGTCAAAAATTACTTTATAGTCTTCCGTTTTCGTCTTTAGTAATTTTATAATTTCAGAAGCCATAGCTTTATAGTTTTTAGGCTTTACCAGCCTTACCGCATTTAGCTGAGAATAAAATTCGCTTAATGCTGGGATATCATAACCTACTACAGGGGTTTTTAATGCTAAGGATTCTATTGCTACTAGGGAGAAAGTATCAAAGTAACTGGGATAGATTGTTACTTTGGCCTTAGAAACAATCTTATACAACTCGTCTCTAGTTACAAATCCCCTATACTCGATGGTAGGATCATTTTTTATCATGGATAAGAATTTCCTCTTAACAAAATCATTAAAGAACCTTCCTAGGACTATTAGCTTTGAGTTTGGTAATTCCTCCCTAACAAACTTCCATATTTTGGGCAAGTCAAATATTCCTTTTTCGGGGACTAGTCTGGCAAAAAACACTGCATAATCTTCCTTATCTAATGTCGAATAGCTTAATAATCTATCATCAAAAGCATTAGCAGGTTTCAAAACGCGATATGGAGGAGGATCTCTTAGACCCAGTTTGATAAGAGATTCAATTACTGAATTAGAAACTCCTAACAATAGATCTACGTTTTTTAAATTAGAAAATAAAACCCTCTTCTTATAATACCTTAACAAATATAGCGGAACTGATAATAAAAGAGACGAACCGCTTAACGTTTTTAATATACCGCGAAATGTATGCGTGTAAGAGAGATCTAATTGCACTAAACTTATTGCAGGGCGTTGAGTCTTCTTTTTAAGTGTCGATAAAGCTACTGCCTGCAAGTATGAATTATCATTGTTCATAATTAAGTCTGAGTCTTTTGCCTCTTTAACAAAGTTGTTAAAGTATGTAATCTCTCTATTTATAGACTCAAAAGGATTTATTGTGGGTTTACAAGTACCTACGAAATTATAAACTCTCTCTGGAATGTTTACGCCTATCTTTTTATACTCCTCCAGATCTTTAGCCTCCTCTTCAGAGCATATGAAATTATGTAGAGGTATGAAAGTTATATCCATTTTCTTAGCTAAGAATTTTAGCACATTGTATTCTCTTCTTGTAGAACCGCCTCCATAATTAAAAGAATACTCTCCAATTCTAAGTATTTTCATGTTACTTGGTATTTGGCTTAAATATAATAAATTTAGTTATCATTTAGCTCTGTAGAAATCCTCAGCGAAATTCTTGTTCGATCACGATAGACTCTTGGATTATTAATTTATGAAATATACTCCCTTTCCTTAACGTTCGACAAAATTATACTTACTTACGTTTTCCAGAGCTCATTGTTCTTCATTACTCTTAATTTAGTAAATGAAGACTGGCATTTTTATCAGTATGTTTGTCCTTAAAAGAATGATTTTGTTTAGCACATTCACTGAGAGAAATCTCTCTAAATAGATAATGATCAATATCACTAGGCAACTTATCCATTATATTCTTTAATTATTTACATAATAACAAAAAAGACCTATATTTTTTATATTATTAATATACTAAAAAATTGACATGAACCTTCTCCACTATACTAATATGGTTATTTATGTAGTGATTCTATCTTTCTCTTTCTACTATGACTTGAAGAACTGACAAACCTTTCACGTTATAAGCTTCTTTAACTGCATCTTCAACCTCCTCAACATCTTCTACCAATTTAAAATAGCCACCAAAAGCCTTAGCAGTCTCACCAATATTATATCTCTTAAAATCAGCTCCCGGAAAATACTGCTTAGCTTTAGCCAAACCTTCCGGGAAAACCTCCTCAACTGCCTCAGCACTAGCTAACCAACCGCCATTATCATAGATCACGATCGTGATATTTCCACCATAAGTCGATAAAGCATAATAAAACGCCTCTGGTACACCGAAAATAAAAGCACCATCACCCACAGTTGCGACAACTTTCTTTCCAGTTAGAGAAACACCAAAAGATGCTCCCAAAGCCCAGCCTAAATGTCCAAATGAAGGATCGGCAAAATACTGACCGAAATGGAATTTTGCATACCTAGGGTTAAATGGATATTCATTCAGAATGACGTCTCCCTTGTTAATCACCTTACCTATGGTATAACTCAAAAATCGCGGATGAATATTCTTCATTTTCCTTAGTCTTTCGACCTCTTCTTCCTTCCTTTCCTCTTGCTTAATCCTCATCTCTCTAACTTTTTCATACCACTCTTCTTTTCTTTTCACTAAAAGTTGATCAAAGAACTCTGAAACCGAAGATTGAATGCATAAATCACAAGGAAAACCATAGAACGGAATGTAAGAGTAAGAAGGATCAACATCTACTTTGATGATTTTACCATCAAAGCGGACTTTTTTAGGTATATAAGGTAATTCCGATTCAACAACAATAGCTAAATCAACTAATGATAAGTCAACCTTATCTAACCCTAAATCACCCTCATAATTTACAACTTCTCCTACATAATTAAGGACTGGGATACCGGAAGAGTCGGCAAAACGCTTCAAACTATCAAACCATTCCCTCTTTCTTCCAGCCCTCCACGTTATTATTACTGGTCTCTCACTCTCTTCAATCATCTTTTTAGCCTTTTCCAAATCTTCTCTCCTTACTCCAGGCTCAAAAATTGACATTCTAATTTTCCTATATTCTCCTTTTTCTACACTCACTTCTCTAGGAACTTCTATATATACTGGTCCTTGAGGCTCACTGAAAGCTAGTTGGTAAGCCCTAGTTAAAACTTCTGGGATTTGATCAACTCTTCTTATCTCGAAGTCATATTTAACCCATTGCCTAACTACTCCACCTTGGTCTCTAGCTTCTTGAGTCCAGTGTATTCTCAAATTCCTACTTGCTGGTGAACCAGTTTCTGTATAAGGAGATCTCCCAGCAATAACAATAAGAGGTATTCTTGAAGTATATGCATTAGCAATCATCCCTAAAGCGTTCATTGTCCCAGGGAGCGTGTGTACAGCTACAACCCCTATTTTCCCTGACATAGAGTAGCCAATGGCAGCTGAAGCAGCAGTTATTTCGTGAGGGACAATAACAAAATCGGGTAAAGAGTCGTCCCTCACTTTTTCTTCAATAAAGGCTGCATAATCTGTGCCTGATACGATAAATATCTTATCTACACCTAACTCCTTTAATCCCTTTAGAATTAATCTAGCTCCACTATCCATTTGTCTCTATCCTCTTAAGACTTAATAAGTATAGTGGAATTGACACTATACCAAGTATAGAAATTAAAGACCATAAATAGAGAGGTGAATATAAGAAATAGGACATTAGATAACTTGAATAGGAAGAACCAACGACTCTTCCTAAAGCTGTCACCATTCCATAAACACCTAGTTCTCTTCCTCTATGTTCTTCCTTTGTTAGTGAAGAAGCAATGGCTTGAGATATTGGAGAAACTATCATTTCTGCAATTGTTATAAAAATAACATCTATAATTGCGAAAATTAAGTTAGTTACGAATGCTACAGCAAAATATGAAATAGAATAAACTAAAACACCAAGAATTATGTGCTTTATCTTTAAAAGTTT
>NZ_DBPRYF010000015.1:0-39101 GCF_059755235.1 Sulfurisphaera sp. | reverse complement strand
GCATTACCTATAGCACTGTTAAATACTATTGGTAGCCAGACTGCTGTGCTAGCTAAGAATAATGCATGAGCTAATGTTAATGCTAGAGCACCTAATAAGAACCTCTCTTTTATACCGTAAAAGGCTACAGTGAAGTATACTACATACATAACGACTGCTATGAAGAATACCCAGTTAAATGGATTGAAGAACATTTGCATGAAGTTAGGATAGAACACTTCTGTGTTAGGAGCACTATGTAGTACAGCAGGCAATCCGCCTGGCCCTACCCCATTTTCTAAGACTTTTGCTACAGTAGTTAATGGTAAGTTTAAGCCTATACCATAACCGCTGAAGACTGAAGTGAATACAGTATTTCCTAGGAATGCCATCAATAATGCAAAAGGCATCGCAAGTATTAAATATAACTTAGCTGTTTTCTCTTTGCCTAATGAGTCAGCTCCTTCGGCAGAGCCAATTAAGAAGTGATGAAATGCTATGACAATGATTAATGTCATTAGTGCTCCAAATAATGCTTCTCCCGTAGCATACAAAATAGGTGCAAAAATTCCGTCTAAGGAAACTACTAAATATACTAGAGAAGTTCCAATAATAGCCCATAATGACCCTACTGTATACATCATCTTTTCTCTGTAATTCTCATATTTACATATTGGTATCATTACTACTGATCCTGCTTCTATCATAAATACCGTTACAAACCAGGATAAGGGTATAAAGAAGAATAGAACGTATGGATTCATTCTTTCTCACCTAATATAATTTGATTCTTAAAGAAAAAAAGGTTGTTAAGATAGAGGAAAAAAAGAAGTTCATTATTTTTCACCTTTATTTAAGTCTAATCCGCTTTTAGGAGAAATGCTATCTTGTTTAGTTGTGGTTGTCTGTTTGGTAATTGGTGTTTGAGCAGAAAATGATGGGCTTGATACAGTTATAGTACTTACGTCTTGTTTAATATCTCTCTTTGAGAACAGTCTCTTTAATACGATTGGTGTGCCAATTATTGCTATTGCTAATGCAGTCATTATCCCTATCCCTATTCCGAACACATCTGGGTTAGAATTGTAAGCATCACTAGTTAATAGTACACCTTGTATTGTATATAGACCGCTTGAAGTTTGAACCATTGGACCCCATACAACGAAGGGCTGTCTTCCTGTTTCTGCTGCTACCCATCCAGCTTCCCATGCTATAAACTGTAACCAACCTACTATAAATGCTACATAGAGCGGTAATTTTCTCTCTGTTGGATTGTCAAGTCCTAACCAGCTAAACGCTTTTCCAAATCTTGGGAATAAGTAAGCTGCAGCTAATATCCACGCTATAATAGCTCCTAAAATACCTAGGGTTGCATGTATGTCATAGGCGTCATGTGCTAACCACCATATTGGATCCCAGACACTCTGATCGAAACTTGAATAACCTAAAACTGGTGCATTAGGGTTCCATGTTGATAACCAACTTAATAATCCTGGAATTGATATAGGCCCAACTTCCATTGGTGCACCATGTGGGTAGGTTTGCATTACGCCTTCTAAAGTAGCTAACTTCAATGGCTGATCACTATAGAGTACTTTACCCGCATTGTCACCAGCCCACCCTAAGAATATAGCATCTAATGCAGCCAAGTAGGTAGCTAGCTTTAGTCCTCTATTATAATACTCTTTGGATTGTACATCTAGTTTGCTACTGAATATTTTTCTAAAGCTAAAGTAGCCTATTAATGATCCGAAACCAACAAACCAAGCACCCGCTAATACCATAGGAACTTCTGCATTAGCTGCGTCTGGCCATAAAGCACTTAGTGGATTTATGCCCGTTAACTGGCCTGTTTGAAGATAAGTGTTAATGTCGAAACTGCCTTGTGGTGTGTTCATCCATGAGTTGACTATAACAATCAAAACAGCTGACATTGAAGAACCTACTCCTACTAAAGCTCCTAAGACCATGTGAGCTGTTCTCCCTATTTTATCCCATCCGTATAAGTATAGTGCTAGGAATATTACTTCTGAGAAGAATGCCATTACTTCTAGTTCAAATGGTAAGATTTCAACTTCATTAACCAAGAACATCCACTTATACCACGCAGTAATGAACTCTACAGCTATTGCTGCTCCTGCAGCAGAGCCTACAGCGAATAGCACTGCCATTACAACTGAAAATCTTTTTGCTAATGCTAAATAGTAAGGATCGTTCCTTTTATAACCAAGATATTCAGCAGCTACTACGAAGAATGGTAGGCTTATTGCCCAATATGTGAAGAACATGTGTGCAGCCATAGTATATGCGGCTAACAGACGGTCAAACACGAACATATCTACCATTTTTTTCACCCTTTACTGAAAAATAATTAGAAACGATTGTCATTATAAATATTAAATACTTTAAATGTTGAACTCCAATTCCTGATACAAGGGACAAGTCCTACAAAATATAAGAAAAAGGGAAATAGTTTCTTTTTCTAATCTTTTTTCTCTTTATAATTATTAAGTCTAAAATTGTATCTTACTTTTTTCTCTTCAGAAATTACTTAAATTAAAATTTGCAATTCCCTAAAACGGGATTCGAGCTGAATAGAAAGAGTTAAAAAGTTTTACGCCTAACATATAAGTGATGAAAGGAAGTAAGTTTTGCCTTGAACTTAAGAGAGATGTGGTAGATGATCCTAGAGTCGTGTTCATGCAATATGACGTTTTTAAGAAAATATTTCATTATGAGTCATTTCTTAAGGTTATTCTTAACAGTGACTATATTTCTGCTGAAGTAAGTAAAAGTTATTACTACTATATCCTTGGAAAACTAAAAAACCTTAACCTTATTCAAGATAACAAGCTAAACTTCAGTATGGTTATTCCATTTAAAATGGAGGACAACAATTTTACGGTGAAGTTAGAACCCACAATAGTCTTTGTTAGTAAAAAAAGGAAAATGCTTTATATCATTGATTATAGGAGATGTAGTATTGATGAAGAACTGCTTAAGGAATTAGATTTAAAGGATGTTAAAAGAGATATTCCTTGTAAGAAAATTATAGAGGAAATATTTAAGCATATAACACAAGATGTAAGTAATAAGGGTGTAATTTATGTTTAATAAGAGGTATATTAACATTCTATGGTTTATAAGTGGGTTAGTTGCTGGTGTTGGCTATATTTTTGCAACTTTTTATATACTAATTAGAAGAAAAGATCCTGCAAGATGGTTAAGTCTAATGTTTCTCTTAGGTCCTTTCGGCTCAGTTCTAATATACCTTATTACTAGAAAGGAGTACAAAGACTTAGCTTCAGTTTCTCTTTATCTATTAGCAGGTTTCTTAGTTTGGGTTCCAATTTCTTTATACATGGGAATAAATCCATTATATCAAATTGAAGGTTATGTTCACGGTTGGTTAGGAATTTAAAGGGACAGCTACACTTTTTATATTATTTGTAACCTTAGTTACTATTTTAGAAATCAGGGAAACCCATAAAGTGTGAGGCTCTTCACTCTCTATGTTTCCTAGTCTGATTCCCATTTGTCTTGCAATCCTCTTTATTCCATAAACGCATTCCGCATACACTGGACAATTAGCACACTCAAACTCTGAGGATTGATTATCTATGAAAATTAGTAGCTTGTTTTCATCATCAACATACATTATACTGTTATCAAATTCAATTCCTTTCTCACTGATAATTACTGGTATGGCAGCTTTAAAGGAAACAGCGTTCTCTTTTACTAAATGATTTTCTTTAAGCTGAGATAAAATGAAATAGTAATAGCTTTTGCTCACTTTAATCTCTTCTCTCTTATCGCTTAGCAGTACTTTCAAATAAGCAGGATCAGTTGTGAATTTATTGAATATATCTCTGGGCAGTAACACAATATTCTTATTGTCCAAAATTTTTCTCTCTATTTTAACTAATTTATAGTCACACATATCTATCAAGAGATTTCTTTTTCTTTCTTTATATAAGAATAAAGCAATAGAGCCATTGGACAAAAGTTGTTAATTACTCCTTCTAGTCCTAATTATTTTTATTCAAAAATAATTATAATTAAGAACGAGTGAGACAAATGTCAACCTTTTGAAGATAGGTTTATTAACTATAGGCTTTAATCTTATCATATGATAAATGTAGGTCTTTATTATAGGGTTAAACCAGGTCACGAAGAAGAATTTGAAAAGACTTTTTCTAAGGTTTTAGAGTTTCTAAAAGGGAACGTGCAAGGCTTTATAGATGCAAAACTTTATAAAAGCATAAGTGATCCAAGAGAATATTTGATCTATAGCGAGTGGGAATCATTAGATGCATTCAGAAAATTTGTACTAAGTAGACAATTCTCTGATACTACGAATTATGGTAAGACGATACTGGAAGGTATGCCAAGACATAAAGTTTTCCAAGAAGTAAATGCCTAAGCAAGATTCGTTTTTGATAGACTTTTGCTCAAGTTAAAAGATTTTTAATTATGGGAACAAAGACGCATAATAATGTCCATGTAGAGTGAAATAGAAACCTAATAATTACATTATTTAATTCCTTTATTATTTAATAATGTTTAGTGGCATGATCTTATGTAGATAAAGTATAAAGTAGACCATTCTGGAAATGATAAAAAAGAAACAACCTAAAATAAAATTTAACTTCTTAACTAGTTACTTTAACTGTTATTTCGAAGTTTTGACCATATGCTGCAGACTGTCCATCAGCATCCCAAACTTTAACTATATAACTTCCCGGTGGAACTGGATGTGGTATTTGCAAAATTATTGTTGAGTTTTGTCCTAATGGAACTTCAATCCCAACACCGTAATTACCAATTTTTATTGGTTTTGAGGGATGGAGAGGTATTTCATTCTTAATATGACTTGATGGGATCATTCCTAACTGCTGTCCAGTCCATTGGTAAAATACACTACCATTTGGATAAAGCACTTGAACTAAAACTATGAAGCCACCATAAGTATCTGGGCCAGCAGTCCTTGAAACTTGCAAAAACAGTGTGCCGTTCGAGTAAAGTTCAGTTCCAACTAGGGAGTATGCTGGAGTTTTAGAATAATTAGTCAAGTGAGTAAAGCCTTGAAAGTTTATCTGGTAAAGTCCAAAAGTAACCCCAGTAGCAAAAAGCATCATTAGAACTGCAACTATAGCTGTAACTTTCCCATTCATTTTCCATCACCACAAGGGTATGTAATATTTACCAATCTTAATTCCTTTCCACTTTTTAGCTAAGAAATAATCTAATGACAACCATCTACTCCCAGTGAACACAAACATAAATGCTGCAGCACCTTCTGTTGCAGCAATCTGCCACTCATCAACACATGTAGAGCCTAACCAACCAGCAGCTAAACCTATTCCCCATGCTAAGCCAGCTAAGACTAACCCGGAAAGTCTAGTAAAGAGACCAAGCATCATGAAAAGACCGAAGATTGCCTCTAATGCAGTAAACATAATTATTATAAAAGCATAAAGCTCTCCAGCATTTTGCAAAACACTCAAAAGCATGGGCTTAATAGGCCCCCATGCGTGGGGTAGGAATGTTATTAGTTTACCACCGACGTAGGCTGAACTTGACGGATTAAGCTTTGCCGGTACGTTAATTGTCCTTCTTACAAATGCTGAGAAAAACATCTAACCTAGTGTAACTCTGAGTATTGGAAGGAATTTTTGTGTTTCTTCTACTGTTACTTGAGCCATGTTTATCAAATTATAATTATAAACTTTTTCATATAAAAACTTTTTTATCATCAAAGAATAACAAAAAGTTAATTTAGAAGTAATAAACCAAAAAAATTAGATTAAAAAGTTTTATATTTTAATATTTATTTATTTTATAAATTTTAGTACTAAGGAGCTTTTTACTAGATTAACGGTATTATTAAAAAATCCGTTAAATATGGTTAATGAGACAAATTTATGCAACGTATGTATTCAGTAATTTTATGTTTTAAAGAAAATATTAAGTATATTAAACCTATATAATAATTATACATTGTTTTACTTATATTCTTTTTTATTTTTATCATTATTATAGTAATTATAGGAAAATTTAAAAATATCAAGTACGGGATATTCTTAATGGACAAAGATAGTTTTAGGCTAACCAGAAGGGATTTCTTAAAAGTCTCTGCTGTCGTAGGTGTAGGGGCTACAGCAGCATATTTAGCATCAAAATATGATTTTGACGTTTTGACTAAAGCAGATCCTGTAAATGATGAGCAATTACAACCAGGCTGGCAATACTCATATGTCCCAAACGTATGTGGTTTTTGCTCTTCAACGTGTGACATTCTAGTTAGAACAGAACAAAAAAATGGTTATATTAGGGCTATAAAGATCGATGGCAATCCTCTATCCCCATTAAATAAAGGAAAGATATGTCCTAGAGGCCAATCAGGCATATTAAGAACTTACAACATAGATAGGATTAAGACTCCTTTAATTAGAGTAGGACCAAAAGGGACTTGGGCATTTAGAGAAGCTACATGGGAGGAGGCAATCAATTACATTATGCAGAATATACAGAATGTTCAACCCTATGAATTCCTTTTAATTGGAGGAGGAGTACCATGTGCTAACTATAAAAGATACTTCATTCCATTTACACTAGGTCTTCAAATACCTAATATCAACGGTACTCCTATGCAAACCTGTCTGTTCTCTGTTCAACAATCTATAGGCTATGTGATTGGAGGATTTGATTTACATGCATCTGATGTAATGGATGATATGACATATTCCTCTTTAATAGTTGCTTGGGGAACAAGTGGTTTTCCAGTCGGTATTTTCGTTAATAGAGCTGTGAGGTTTGGTGAAGGTGTTGCTAATGGTGCATATGTTATTTCCATTGATCCTAGAATGAGTGAAGCTGCATCTAAAGCAAACTCATGGATTCCGATTAAGCCTGGGACAGATCTATACGTTGCTATGGCCATAATTAATTACTTAATTCAAAACAACTATTATGACGATAATTTTGTAAGGTATTATACTAACGCTCCATTCCTAGCTTATGAAGAGAATGGAGTAGTTAAGTTGTTAGAAGAAGATTGGGAGGATGGTACTGTTAAGGCCTATTATGTTTATGATGAAATAAGTGGTCAAGTTGTTAAAGTACCACCATTTACAAACACAAACAGATACGATGTCAACGGAAATGAAATTAGACCAGCTTTAAACGCTCCCCAAGGACTTACTGTAAATGGTACACAAGTTCAAACTGTCTTCCAGTTCCTTGCACAAAAGGTTAGCAATTACACTCTTGATCAAGCTGCACAAGTAGCAGACGTACCGCTTTCGCAGTTGCAAGATCTTGCATATAGAATTGCCACAATGAAGCCAATGACCATTGTTACTGGGCTAAAAGGATTCTTTAATGATCAAGCACCTCAATTCAGAAAAGCTTATGCTATAATCATGGCGTTAACTGGTAACATTGATGTTAGAGGTGGATGGGTTTACTCTGGTGTATATAGAGAAGGAATCAAAGAAGTTGTAAATGCCTATAACAATTTGGTACAGAGTGGCAATACTAAACCTGGGATATTATTGCAAAGACCAGAGGTTCTTCAAGCAGTCCCATTGCTAGAGCTCCCTGGAGCACTTTTAACTATCTATTCAATAATCTATGTTTACAACAATCCATCCTTCTGGTCTTCTGGATATCCTTCAATTTCCTATGCGTATAATCAGACCCTTAAACAGCAAGGTAAGAAACCAGCAGGAGCATTTACATTATTCCTAGAATCTGGAGCATATGAAGGATACCTTGGTAATGTGATGTGGAATGGCAAACCTTACAAACCTAAAGTTGTCATGTCATATGGAGGAAATCCATTTAACTTTAAGTGGGATGAGTATAAGCAGATTCTGGAGAACTCCTTCTACATTATGATTGATATTTTGCCAACAGAAGGAGCACTATATGCAGATGTGATACTGCCAGACGTAAGCTATTTGGAGAGGGACGAACCATTTAGATATGACGGCCCTGCACCAGACTATGCGGATAGAGGAAGATGGCAAGCAATTCCAGTCCTTTGGCCAAATACCGCTAACGGACTAGACTTGTTTGTTATGTTAGCATATAAAATGGGACAGCAAGTCGGAGATGCTTATGTAAACTGGATGGCTAGTGTACATGATATAGACCAAGAAGTATTTAAGCAGATCATCCAGCAAGAAATGCCAGAATATGAACAATATCTAATGCAAAACAATGGATACAAGCCATGGGGAAGTTTTACTGCTGATGCTTGGAGAGAGGCAAGAGTAAGCTACTTATCAAAGAAACTAAACATACCCGAAGAGCAGATTTATAGCACTTTAAGAAATAATGGTGTATTTGTCATTCATACGTTAGATGAATACTTCAATGATCATCAAAGAATTCCATGGGATTTACCAGCAGCAACACCCACAGGCAGAATAGAGATATACTCGACAATACTCTATTATTATGTTATTCAAAACTATGGTTATGATCCAATATTTGATCCAATTATTGCTGAAGTTCCACCAAATTGGAATGGAGGGTATGCTGTTCAGACTGGTGTTTATGTTGAACCTCCATCACCATATAACGATCCAACATTTAAACCAACACCTCCAGAAATGTTTATTGTCACGTATAAGGTTCCACAGTTTGCTTATACATCTAGCACAGATAACCCATTGCTAATGGCTATTGCATCTGACAGTTATCATAAAAACATCTTAATGAGGGCATGGATAAACAAAGAAACAGCGCAACAGTTAGGAATTAACGAAGGTGATTGGATAGCTATTGAAAGATGGAAATTACCAAATCCAGACGGATCGATACCAAAGTTAGTTTTGAAAGCCCATTTAACTGAGTGGATAAGACCAGATACTATAGGAATACCAGAACCATATGGACAAAGAAATCCCGCATTAACTTATGCAACAAAGGCAATTAATGAATTTGGTAATAAGCCAGTTTCTGAATTATGGACTCCAGGCCGTAATCCTTTAGGAGGATATTATCAATCGGAGCAGTTTACAGTTCACGTTAGACTGGCTACCCAAGAAGAGATTCAAGAAGCTACCCAACTAGCTACTGTAAGTAATCAAGATCAAGGTACCTTACCGACCGAACAAGCACAGAAAATCCCTTCAAATACTTCAATTTCTCAAAGTGAATGGAACCAATATTTTTCTCAAGGTAATAATTCCACTTCAGGGTGATCTACATGTCCTCAAATCAAACCTCAACTCTAAACCAAGTAGTAAATCCATACACACAATTTGGAAATACTCAGCCATGTAAACATTGGGGATTCGTAGTTAAAGTTGATCAGTGTTTAGGCTGTGACGCATGTGTAGCAGCATGCACAATAGAGAATCAAACACCATTCTGGGAAGGGCTATTTAGAACTCACGTAGAGGACTTAGAGCTAGGTGAATTTCCTAATTCACAGAGAGTATTTGTCCCTAGACTATGTATGCAATGCGAGAATCCACCATGTTATTACGTATGTCCTACTGGTGCTACTCAAATAGTTCAAGGGGGAATTGTTGTAGTTGATGAATATAAGTGCATGGGATGCCTATATTGTGTTGAGGCATGCCCATATGGTGCAAGATACTTTTACACATATGAAGATATACAAAAAGCCAAAGAGTACTTTGGGCCTAATACGATTCATGCAGTACCTCATGTAGATAAGTGTACCTTCTGCTACGGTACAGCACCTGATGGAACTAATACTCCTGCATGTGTAAGGACTTGTCCGGGTGGATCAAGAGTGTTTGGCTGTCTAGATGATCCCAACAGTGAAGTTAGTATATTAGTTAATAGTGGACAAGCAATAGTTCTAAATCCAGAATTAAATGTACAACCTAAAGTATTTTACGTTTTTAACAGGCAGTTAGGAAGATACATCGAAAATGGAGGTGGGAATTCATGAACAAAATCTTATTGGCTTGGACTATCATTTTTATTCTAATTGGTGGTGGTATCTTATTTTATGGCATGAGCTATAATCCAATAGCATGGTTTAACGGATATGTAACATTTACAGAGCCTAATGATGAACCTATACCCTGGGGCCTCTTAGTAATTGGCTATATGTTCTTTGGAGTTATTGGTACCGGTGTTAGTACCTACAACTCTCTTTACGAACTGTTTAACAAAAACCACGAAGATAAAAACCCATTTAAGAGCATTTCATTAAGGAATGAATGGATAGCGTTAGCAGTATTGATACCAGGTTGGTTAATGGTGTTTTCATCAGCATATAAGCCAGCAGAAGCTATGTACATTTACTTGAGTTTTAGAGATACATCAAGAATAGCTTGGAACGGTGTACTTTATGTTCTTGTAGGTATAGGAATAATTGCTGAAATCTTACTGTTGCTAGGAGAAAAAACGAAAAACAATAAAGATCCTTGTAGCAGATGCTTATCTTGGCTGTACTCCAAATCTTTATCAAAATCTTTATCATTATTAATTCTTGTTGTTGGATATACAATAATAGCTGAATTAATATTAGACGCTAATCTAGGAGCAGTATTTGGCTATCTATCAACATGGGTTTATGAATTTGGTCCCTTTATGTCGATACTGTTCGTTTTATTATCGTTTTATGGAGGAATAGCAATGATTTCGTTCATTACGCCGATTTATAATAAGTTCAAAAAGGCAACTGGGAAAACTGGTGAAGCAATAAAAGCTGATCCACCACAATCCCATGTGAGAGAAATGTATAGGACTTTGGCAAGAGATGGTATCTTGGTTACTATTGCTATAGGCTTCCTAATGCTATGGTGGATGTGGCTAACAGCTACTAATCAAGAAACTAGGCCATGGGCAGACTTAATGTTATTTAGTAATTACAGCATAATATTCTGGGTTGGAGTAGTATTAGTAGGAATAATAATACCATTAGCCATGTATGGAGTAGCATATAATAAACCTAGTGGTGGTGCGTTAATAACGTCAGCAATATTCTCTCTATTAGGTATGTTTACTATAGTTACGTTAACAGATATAATACCTCAATCAATAACTTGGTACTACACTATATCCCCAATATCACCTGCAGGGTCTAACTGGGTCTATGAATTACGTAGCGTATTCAATAATGGTCCACTATGGTCATTCCTTCCATTCCACGTTTCATTTTATGATATAGTATGGTTTATAGGATCAGTATTATTGTTATTAGGAGTCTATACTTTAGGTGTTATATTATTACCATTAGAAGAAGACGAAGAAGCAAAACACTGGATATTTAAGTGATAGAAATGGAGGTTGATTTAACTCAACCGAATCCCTTAGTAAAACTGAAGGTAAATATTATTTCTTCTATAGAAGAATTAAAGGGGGCCAAGGCATATGTTTTTTTAGGTAATGTCAACAAAGAAGAAATCCTTAAAGCAGGTGCAAATCCTCTTCTAGTTCGTTTCTTAGATAAAGATGCGACTCCTCAAGAGATAGAATACAATAAGGTAATTCTTGAAAATGCTTGGGTTGCTGATTTAGCTCCGGTTAAAGAGTACTCTATTGCAAATAGGAGAGACATATTAAGGGGAGAGATAAAAAAATTAGAAGATAGAGTAGACAAACCAGTATATATCAAAGAGTACTGCAACTGGTTATATAAAGGTTGTACTGTTTGCCAAGATTCTTGTCCCTATAAAGCTATACAAGTAGATAAAAAAAGCGGTGTTTTTATTGACTATGACAAATGTACAGCCTGTGGTTTATGTGTGGCATCATGTCCAGTAAGTGCTTTACAGTTCCCTTCAGTATCACAAAACTCCGTCTTTGAGTTGGCTAAGGTAAGGGGAGATAAGAAGATAACTTGTTATAAGAACGAGAGCGGAAAAGGAATAAAAATACCTTGTTTGGCAATGCTGTCTGAAGTTGACATTGTGCTTCTGAGAAGTAGTGGAAAGTTGGATTTTGAATGTGTAGGATGTGAATTACAATCAAACCTAGAAAATTTTATCAAAGCTGTGAAAGATTACAATGAGCGATTAGGTGGAATTTCTTTCACTTCGCCTTTCTTGAAAATTGAAAGTAAAAAAGAAGAACTAAAAGAATTAAAGACTACCTCAGACACTTTCTTTAACAGAGCAGAAGCTAGGAAGAAAATTACTGATGAACTTCCTTACATTCAATACGATGTTACTATAGACAGCGAAAAGTGCACATTATGTGAAAGCTGTGTAAAATGGTGCCCATCATCTGCTATAAAGCTAATAAGGGATAAAGACAAGGAAAGAATAGAGTTCTATCCTGAAAGATGTATTGGATGCAATATATGTGTTAATGTCTGCCCAGAATCCTATAAAGATGGGACAAGAGTCGGCGGTTGCAACACTTCTGCTGGTAAAGTAATAAGTGTAAGTAAGAGTAATAAGTATAGCAAAGATGTTAAGATCCTAGTTAAGGACGAACTAGTAAGATGCAGGGTTTGTGGAGAGCCTGTAGGTTCTAGGAAGAGCTTAGAAATAGTTAAAAGAGCTATAAAAGAGAAGAATCCTAATGCTACTTGTGGTAAGGGATCTACGGATGAAAAGGATCAAAATGATATGTTTGATGAGGAATGGTTAGAAAGATGTCCCAAACACAGAGCCGAATATGCTTTTCAGAAACAGTTTATGGCAAGATTTAAGCCAAGGGGCCAAAAATGAATCTATGGGTTGATTACAAGATATTTTCCTTGCTTTTTCTAAGTCCAAGATATAACACAAAGGTGAAACAATTAGTAGAGGGAATAAAAGATAGACCTTATTATGATAAAGTGAGCCAGTTACTTTTACTTTCTGACAGAGAGTATGATAAGATATCCGCTGAGTTTACATCATGTTTTATTAATGATTATAAGCATGTCAAGTGCCCACCATATGAGTCTTGGTATAGGGAAAAAACAGTTCTTGGCACTTCAGCTCAACAAGTTATAGAGAAATATTCAAGGTATGGAATATATCCTCAAAAACAGTTAGCAGACCATCTTTCTACTGAACTAGAATTTGTGTCTTTTCTTCTTTACGTAGATAAAGTGGATGAAGCAAAAGAGTTCCTAAAGGAGCATTTGCTGATATGGACACCTAAGTTGGTTCAAGACATCTTAAATTACTCTAAAGGAGAATATACTAGATTGTTAGGCTTAGGCCTTAAGCAACTAATTGAGCTCAGTAGTAACGCTCTTTTATCCTCTTGATTAAACAAAGTTAATGATTAAAAGGCAGTTTTTATCTAAACAAGATTTATAATAAGGTAAAAAGAGACTAATCTATGTCATTTAAGATATCAAGAAGGGACTTTCTCAAGTTAGCATTGACAGCCACCATGGTTTCTGCACCAGAATGGGATAAAGCAATACAGAAAGCAATGGGAATGGTGCAGAATGGTGATGTAAATATTATTTGGTTTGAGGCACAGGCATGTGAAGGGAATTCAACTGCACTTATTGAGGCTACTGATCCAAGTGTTGCTCAAGTGCTTTTTGGTGCAAGTCCATTAGTAGGTCCGGGTAGTGTAAAAGTATCATTTTGGCCCACTGTAATGCCTCAACAAGGTGAACAAGCTGTTCAAATACTAGAAGATGCAGCACAAGGAAAATATAATCCATTTGTCTTGGTTATTGAAGGGAGTTTTCCAGATGAAAATACAGCACAAAGATATAATCAAGGAGGATATTGGGGTACGGAAGGAGGTAAAACCTTTGCTCAGTGGATTGCAGAACTGTTACCACAAGCCGTTGCAGTACTTACTGTAGGTAATTGTGCATCTTATGGTGGGTTGATTGCAAATAAAGTATATCAACCTCCACCCAACTTTATAACTTCATCTTGGTCCCCTTCACCTACTGGAGCTGTAGGCTTTCTTGATGACCCAATTAGAGGGTATAAGGGTCTGTTAAGTAGGTTCTATGAAGAAAATTACTTAAATGCACAGCAAGCAGCTGCACCCTTCTACACTTTCGTTAAAAATCCTAACTCCAATTTAGATATTACTCCTTCTCCCTCAGCCTCAGTAAAACCAGTGGTTGCTGTACCCGGATGTCCTGCAAACGGTAATGGAATCATGAGGACATTAGCTAACTTAGTTTTATGGGCAGGAGGATTAGCTCCATTACCAGAGCTAGATCAATATTGGAGGCCTATGTACTTCTTCAAATACACAGTTCATGAGCAATGTCCAAGAGCTGCTTGGTACGCTGCTGGACAGTTTAGAACTCAACCTGGACAACCAACTGGGGCATGTCTATTTGAAGTTGGATGTAAGGGGCCAGTAGCTAATTGTCCATGGAATAAATATGGCTGGGTAGGAGGAGTTGGAGGGCCCACAAGGACTGGTGCAGTATGTATAGGGTGCACAATGCCCGGTTTTAGTGATGTCTATGAGCCTTTCTATAAGCCTTTACAAGTTCCCACACCTTCATCTACATTAACTACAGCTGGTATAATAGGCGCTGGAATTGTTATAGGAGCTTTAGGTGCATATGCAGAAAAGAAATTAATGAAAGCAGGGAAAGAGAAAGCTAAGTAAGGTGGTGAAATTAAGTGCAGATACCCTTTGCTCCTTATCCAGTTGGAAATTCCTTATATCCTCTAGCTCTAGATTTATTTATTCCTACTGTATTCTTTTTCTTCTTAGGAGCAACATATAGGATAGGCAGATATTTAATCACTTATCAAAAACCTTTCATACCTTATACTACTAGTTATGTAAGAGGAAATATTTCTGGGGGTGAAAAAGTAAAAGAACTCTTTAATACATTTGCTAACTCTAGTAAGGTAGGAGTTAAAAGGAAACCAGTCACTACAGTAGTAGGCCTTCTCATGCATGTAGCTTTAGTTTTCATAGTGTTTTTATTAGCTCAGCATATGATATTCTGGGCTTATTATATTCCTCCATACAAGGTTCTATTCCCCTTAGCTATCCCAGAAAGTTCAACAGACGGATTATTATCACTAACATACGTAAGCTCTCCTCTTACCTCTACTCCTAACCCATTTGTAAATACTATATGGGGTCCTTTAACAGTCATCTTAAATGGACAATATCTTACCTATTTACTTATTGCACTTCTATCAATATATTTAGCTCATAAATTCTATGCCGTTGCTGAGCATCTATCAATAAGAGCAGGTGATTGGTGGTTTTTCGTGCTACTTTACATAGACGTTATATTAGCTTTCCTAGCTACATCTCACATTCCAAATGATGTAGTATGGTATGATAATATACTAGGTGCACATATATTAGTTGCTGAAATAATAATTGCAACGCTTCCATTTACTAGGGGATTCCATATGTTTGAGTTTTATCTTGGTAAAATTAGAGAATGGTACTTTATGGTTTACAGGAGGGGGATGAAATAATGGCTTCTGTTGCAACTCAAATAGATATGGACGCATTAAATCGTGCTATTGACGAGGTATTTTATAGTCAAATAAATTCTACAATACTATATTATTTGCAGTCATGTGTTAATTGTAAAGCTTGTGAAGCAGCTTGTCCATTTACCCCCACTTCTTTGGAGTATTCTCCAGTAAACAAAGCTGAAATATCAAGACAGCTGTATAGATCAAGGTTTACAATTTGGGGCAAGATATTCGGTAGAGCTTTAGGAGGAGCGAAGAAATATCTAAAGTTAGATGAAGCAGAGACAATGGCCGATTATGTATGGCATTGCACTAACTGTGGAGCATGTATGTTTGTGTGTCCTATGGGTATTGACAGTGGCGCATTAATAGATTTATTAAGACAAGTTACATTCAAAGCAGGATTGGTCCCTGAAATTTATTCGAATATTGTTGATCTTGAAGTTACAAGCAAATATCTTGAGATTGATGTCTTTAAACAAGCATGGGAAGGAATAATATCTAAAATAAAGGAGGCTATTGGAGGAGAGGTTCCATTAGATAAAAAAGGAAGCGAGATCTTATTTTATGTAAGCCTTTACGAAGTTTTAATTTACCCAGAAGTTATAATAAAAACTGCGAAGATCTTATCTAAGCTTAAGAAAGACTGGACTTTTATGTCTCAACCTCTTGGAATAAGACCTCCGATAGGTTTAGTTATTGGGAATAAAGATGGTGCTGTAAAAGTAATGGAAAGAGTACTCAAGTATTTCCAAGAGATTTCTCCGAAATATGTGGTTATGACTGCTGGAGGGTTTGAATATCCTGCATTAAGATACACAATGCATGAGACATTTAAAGTGAAGCCAACATACGAAGTGGTTCATATAACTGAAATCTTAGCGAAATGGTATGAAGAAGGGCAATTTCAAATCAAACCAATAGATAAAGTAATAACATGGCATGATCCTTGCCAATTAGGAAGAAGAGGAGGGGTATATGAAGCACCTAGGGTTTTAATGAAGGCTTTATCGAAGAATTTTAAGGAATTGCCGAGTCATGGGGTAAATAGTTTTTGCTGTAGTAGAGGAGGGGGCGGATGTGGAGTACCTAGTATGATAGAGAATTTCGCTAAAATGTTAGGGATTGCGATAAATGAGAAAGACAAGAAGTTCCTAGATAGCACTATAACCCCGTTAATTAATGCTGGGAAGATAAAAGTTGATGAAATAAATAAAATAAAGGCACAAGAAGTTCTTACTGGTTGCCCAGTATGTATTGAAAGTATAGGCTTCTCTATAAACTACTATCATGCGAATTCAAATGTAGAACATATTGTAGATCTTTTGGAAGATAGAATAGAGGTGAAAAGTTGATGAGAAGTTTTTTATATCAAGTTTTTTATTGTTTCTCGTATAACATTATATGTAAATTTAAAAATAGGTGATTAAAATGTCTTCTTCAAGTTCAACTAAAAAAATGGTTATAGATCCCATAACTAGAGTAGCAGGTCATTTAGGTTTAACTGCAACTGTTGATACAAATACAAAGATGGTAGTAAATAATGAGGCATATACATATGTTACTATGTTTAGAGGATTTGAGGTATTTTTAAGAGGGAGACAACCACCAGATTCAGTCCACATAGTATCAAGATCATGCGGAGTATGTGGTGCAGCTCACGCAAATGGATCTGTTAGAGCTAATGATATGGCATTGGGAGCAGTTCCTTATCCTTTAGGTCATGCTCTAAGAAATATGGCTTATGCTATGACTGATATGATATATGATCACACGATTATCCTTAACGTATTAGAGGGTCCAGATTTCTCGGCACAAGTAATGCAACAGTATTATCCCTCATGCTGGCAAACAGCACAACAAACTAAAGCTGAATATACAGATATTCATGGTTTTAATACAATAGCAGATATAATGACTGCATTAAATCCTTTCACCGGATCCTTATGGGTAAATGCAATTAATGCACAAATCTTAGCTAGAGAAGCTGGAGTATTAATTTATGGTAGACACTCTCATCCACCAATGCTAATACCTGGAGGTATTGGCACTGACTTATCTGTTGGAGAATCACTCTTTGTGGAATATATGTATAGGCTGACATCACTTACAGCCTGGGCAAAGGTAATTATCTCAGCGTGGATGGATTTAGCTAACTTCTTAATACAGAACTGTAACTATGAGACCCAAGGATTAACATATTCTCAACCTACTTACATATCTGGTTTTGGGTATGAGAGCCCAGAACTATACAGCAGTCTTGGTGACGATTACACTACAATTTATAAGAACATAGACAGTTTATCTCAACAAGCATCTGAAGGTCCGCAAACAGTATTTAGGCCAACCATAGTGAGGAACGGAGAGCTATTAAGTAAAAGCTTTATTGATATAAATGTGAGCTCATTAGAATTTGTAAACTCTTCATTTTACAGTGATTGGGCAAAGACAACATCTCCATTTACTCAAGATTGTACCGATCCTGCAGGTAATCCATTAGCCTGGGGAAAAACAGCACCGGATGGAACACAGTACTGTATGTATCATCTATGGAATAAGACAACAATTCCTAATCCTCAAGCTCCAAACTTTATGGAGAAATATAGTTGGGATGCTGAACCAAGATTAATATGGAAAGATGGCACAATGTGGGCTTATGAAACCGGACCTTGGGCAAGGTTACATGCTGTTTCACACTATCATCCAAACAGCCCAATAGTTAAAAATGGTAAGATAAGTATTGACTTGCCTGCAATAAATGAAATCCCCTCATGGTTACCTTCTGGCTCAATGGCTGAATGGACAGTAGAATGGGATGTTCCAGATCAATCAACAACGTTAAGTAGGATTTTAGGAAGAGCTGTAGACATCGCAGCAGCAATCTATGCTGCATGGGAAAACCTACAATATGGGCTACAATTGTTTATGGAAAACCAAACTAACCCACAGACTTCAAGACCATGGAAACAGCCATCATTCTCAATGGGTGTTGGTATGTTCGAAGTTCCAAGAGGTACAGTTAGACATTGGATTGTGGTAAAAGACTATAGCATAGCGAATTATCAGTACCAAGCACCCTCAACACAAAATGTGAGTCCTAGAGACAATAACTGCAACGGGCCGTGGTGTATTAATGGTCAAGCTATAGGCGCATACGAAATGTCAGTTATTAATACTCAGATTATGGAAGAAGTGTCAGCAGACCAATGGGTTGGTTACGATTTCCTAAGGGCAATAAGGAGCTTCGATCCATGTCTAGTATGTGCAGCCCACTTCGAGATTAAAGGGAAAGTAAAGAGAGCAATAGATCATGTAATAACACCGGTGTGCAACTCTTGAAAGTTTTAAAAATAAAGAAAAATCAGATACCGGAAAACTCAATGGTAGAACTATTTTTTCCTAACGGTAAACCCTGGGAAAGAGAACCGGTTCTTGTGGTAAACTTGAAGGGAAAAATTTACGCTTTACAAGCTTTTTGTCCTCATGAAGGTCTTTCTCTTGAAGAAGGTTTTATAACAGACGACGGTAAGATTACTTGTGCTTGGCACGGTTCAGTCTTTGACATAAAGACTGGAAAGAGAATTGATGGTCCTGCAACCAAGGATTTAAAAACGTACAACGTAATTGAAAATGGAGAGGAGGTAATAGTAAGTGAGTGAAATTTCTTCTTCTGGCTTTACTGGAGCTTATACTATAAGGGTTTTTTCAGATCCAGATTTATATGCATTTGCAGGTAGATTAGCCGGATTAGGTTATGCTGTCTCTCAAATTAAGCTAAGTGGAACTTCTGGTTATTCTTATTTACCATTGGATGAGACTGGGAGCTTTGCTAAGAAGAATTATGCAGATATTTATTATCAACCTAGGACGTTTACAGTAGTCTCAAATGAGCTAGGAAACTTTCAGTTAGCTACTGGGGAATTAGTTAGGGCTTTAAAAGAAAGCGGAGTATCTTTTCTGGATTATACAGAATTATCAATAAATTACGAGAGAGTGCTCTCGTTGCCTAAAATATCAACAAATGATGGATGGGATGTTAGGGGATTAACGTTTTCACGAAATCCATTAAATTCAAACTCTTATGAACAAATATCAGTGACTTTGATTAATGATGATCTTTCCAGATATCTTATCTCAATATACATTAGAGAGTCTTATGAGAGTACTGCAAAGATTATTTCCATTTTAACGCAAAAAATGAGAGATGTAGAAAAGTTCATAGCAGATCAATTCAACAATTTTAGAAAGAAAGACTTATAGCTGTTCTTAGTGAAATTATTATGAGGTATTTATCTAATGGAATTACCCAAAGAAATAGAGATATTTTTTAGAGAGAACGCCCCTTTAGCGAAAAAATTATCTGAAGAAATAGCTAAGCTTACCCCTAAGGTCAAAGAGAAAACTGGATTAGATGTAATAAAAATTATGAACTTCTGTGGTTCTCATGAGTGGACAACCACACACTATGGGATAAGAGCTTTGCTTACAGAGGACGTTGAGCTAATACCTGGTCCTGGATGTCCAGTGTGTGTTACACCTTCAAGCGATATAGAGAACGTAATAAAACTTGCAATGGATGGTTACAGAATTTATACTTTTGGTGATGCCTATAAATTACCTACAGTAAATCATTATAAGACTGGTCAAATCGGGAGTTTAGAAGAGGCTAAAAGTAACGGTGCGGATGTGAGAATTGTTTACAGTTTTGCAGATGCTATTGAAGACGCAAAAAAGGATGGTAAACTATCGGTGTTCTTTGGAATAGGGTTTGAGACTACTGTACCCAGTTATGCTGTTCTTTTTGCTAAAGGTAAGATACCTAAAAATCTCCTCTTTTATTCCTCAATGAAGTTAACAGCCCCGGCAGCAGTCTATGCAGTAAAAGTTCATAAAGAGAGCAAGAGGACACCAGTAGCCGGTGTTATTGGTCCGGGGCACGTGTCAACAATTATAGGTGCTAAGAGTTGGGACTTTTTCCCTAAAGAGTTTAATATACCTGCAGTTGTATCTGGATTTGAGCCAATAGACATACTGATGGCTGTACTTATAATTTTAAAGAACTTATACACTGGAAATATAGGGTTAACAGATATCGAGTATAAAAGAGTAGTGAAGAGGGAAGGAAACGTTTATGCCCAAGATTTGGTTAATGATGTTTTTAGAGTTGTAGATACGATATGGAGAGGGATAGGAAACATACCAGAGAGTGGCTTAGATCTAAAGGATGAGTTTAAAGAATATAATGCTAGAGAGGAGTTAGGTATAAAAGAAAAGCCTTGGGATTATGATTTACCTCCGGGCTGTAAGTGTAATGAAGTAACTCTAGGAACAGCATACCCAACAGATTGCCCATTATTTATGAAAGCTTGTACACCTTCTCGTCCATGGGGTCCATGTATGGTTTCCTCTGAGGGAGCATGTGCTGTCTGGGCAAGATTTGGTTCGCATAAAAGAATTTTAGAAATAATAAAGGAGGGTGGTAGTTAATGTGTTGGGCAGTTCCTGCCAAAGTTGTTTCAATAGATTCAGATGTAGTTGCAACAGTAGACTTGGGTGGAGGATCAATCAAAAAAGTTGCAATAGGAGTGAATGATCTAAAAGTGGGAGATTATGTACTAGTCCATGCAGGCGTTATAATTGAGAAGCTCACTAAAGAAGGAGTTTTAGAAAACATCAAGTTTATCTCTGATCAGATTAGGGAAGTTGCAACTATAATAGGCGAAGACCCTGAAAAGGCAGTGAAGGATTATTTGGAAGTAGTTTCCGGTATTCTTCAAGAAATAAATGGTGATGAAAATGGACAAGGTAACTTTAGCTCACGGTAATGGAGGAAAAGATACTCAAGATTTACTTAAAAAATACCTTTTTTCTAAGCTTCCAGATACTCTAAAGAAGACCGCTAGTGGTGTTGGGATAGATTATCCAGATGATGGTGCGATAATAGATAAAGTCGTGGTTGCTACTGATTCACATACTGTAAACCCTTACTTCTTCCCTGGAGGAAGTATTGGGAAGTTAGCAGTAACTGGGACAATAAATGATGTAGTTATGATGGGTGGAAGACCAATAGCAATGTTAGATTCGATAGTTGTAGGTGAAGGTTTTCCGTTAGCAGACTTAGATAAGATCACAAATGATATGGTAGAAATGCTTAAGGAAGAAGATGTGCCATTGGTTGGAGGAGATTTTAAAGTAGTTCCTACAGACAGCATGAGGGGCATAGTAATAAACACTGTAGGAATAGGGATTACTGAAAAACCTATAGTTGATAGAGTAAAAGAGGGTGATTCTATAATTGTCACTGGACCAGTAGGGGTTCATGGTGCAGTAATAGTAGCGATGCAATACGGTATAGAAACTTCTCTAAAAAGCGATTTAAAACCGCTTACAAAACTCTTAGAAGTTTTTAATAAGTTTGAAGTACATGCTGCAAGAGATCCAACAAGAGGTGGTTTGGCAGCTACATTAAATGAGTGGGCGCAGTTATCCGGGAAAATGATTGTTATTGAAGAAGACAAGATACCAATACCGGAAGAAGTAAATTCAGTGTTAGCTCCCACTGGTTTAGATCCGCTTAGTTTAGCTAATGAAGGGATTGCAGTTTTATCAGTACCAAAAGAGATAGAAGAAGAAGTTGTTAAAGAGTTAAAAAGTCTTGGTTTTTCTCCTTCAATAATAGGAAAAGTATTAGAACCTAAAAATAAGTTAAACTCTGGGATAGTTGTGTTAAATACTGCTGTAGGCGGATCAAGAATTTTGGAAATGCCTACAGGTGAGCTTGTTCCAAGAATATGTTAGGGGGGAGATAAATGAGTTCTCTTCTTGATACTATTTTGGAACTTCTTGCATTAAAAGACGTAATAAAACAAGAGCTTCAAAAACCATTAAACGAATCAATACTTAACTTAATATATGAAATTAAGCCTCAAGATAACAATGTTGATTTAGAGAAAATGCTAAAGGATTATAATGCTAAAGACCTGCTTGATCTGGTAAAAGCTATAAGAGAAGGTAGGGTGAAGGAATGGAAAAAAGAGTCGCAGTAGGGTTTATCGCTTTTTTTGCAACACCAGAAGGTCAAGTTATTGATGAAGTATATCAAATGTGGAAAGATAAGGATTTTGTACTTGACTTAGCTACCGATCCGATTGATGCCACACAGAGAGTAAAAGAAATTTCTCCGGATTATGTATTGTTGGTTGGTAGTAGCAGATATGCCCCATTAGGATTTAGTGAAAAAGAGTTCAAAATAGATACTAATAATACATGGGAATTGCTAGAGCTAGTGAGACCTGGGTTAGATGGGAGATATTATGTGGAAGACGTTGCTTATGGTCTTTTGGTTTTTGGAAAATTTGATAAAGTGTATGCAATCTATTATAAGGGAGATTATTCCAAAGAGGCTGTAGAATCTTTAAACAAAAAAGTGGAGGAAAAAGTTAAATGGCTGTCAAAGTTATAGGGTTAGGAAACAGACTTTATGGAGATGACGCTATTGGATCTATTATTGCAGAGTGTATAAATGCTTATGACGCTTCTGCTAACGGATTTCAAGCTTTAACATATGTGGAGAAGGATGATATAATTTTCTTTATAGATGCAATGATAATGGATGAAGATTTTAATCTATTTAAGGCTGATTTAAACCAGGAAGTGGAAGCAGAGATCTCTGATCCGCACAGGTTATCTCCCTTACAAGTACTATTTTTAGCTAAGAAAGCAGGAAAAGTTCCAAAGGAAGCATACATTTTAGCAATAAAGCCAGAAAGACTTGACTGGCCTGGACTTTCAGATCAAGCGATTGAAAGAGCTAAGAATTTATTCCTGAAATATAATGATTTTCTAAAAAATAAAGGGATTGAAGTAAACGTAAAAGAATTAGAGAAATGCCTTAAAGAGAAAAAAGATAGAACTTGGTAACTTTATGTCCGTGCTGGATATACTTGAGAGTTGTGGTGCTATTGTAACCGAAAGCCCTGCTTTTCTGAATAATAGAAAAAGATTAGAGCTCCATATACGACGGTTCGAATATAGTCGAAGAGTTAACTACTTAACTAAAAAAGATGTTCTGATACTGTGAGCACCAAAAAGAAACTTAGTTTTTCACAAGCTCTCTTTATTGGTCTAGGAAACATTATTGGTGCAGGAATATTTGTGATGGCAGGATCAACTATAACTGCTGCCGGATCTGGAGCTCTTCTCGCTTTTCTTTTTACTGCTTTTTATGCAATGACCGTTGGTTTAAATAGTGCTGAGCTTTCATCAATTTTTACTGATGTTGAGGGTGGAGTTTACAGTTTCACTCTTAAAACCTTAGGAGAGATGTCTGGTTTCTTAGTCGGTTGGTTCAGAGTTATTGCTTATGCAATTAGTGGTGCGGCAACAGCTTTAGGGTTTTCTGGATATTTAATACTTTTAGGTTTACCAAACTACTTGTATTATCCATTAGCAGTTGCTTTAATCGTAGTCCTTCTTATTCTAGACTACTTTGGGATTAGAACAGTTGCTGAAGTTGAAACTATACTAGTAGTAATTAACATTTCTAGTTTGATACTCTTCTCTATTCTCGTCCCTATTCTAGTAGGAATTAAGCCACACAATTTTACGCCATTCCTCCCTCACGGAATTCAGGGGTTATTTGTTGCTTCAAACCTAGCCTTCTTTGCTTATTCCGGTTTTAATACTATAGCTACTTTAACACCTTCAACTGAAAATGGAGAGAAAGTTATACCTAGGGCTATAGTATCTTCATTGATAATAACTGCTGTAATTTACATGTTAGTAATTTTCTCGATGGTAGATGCTCTTCCATGGTATTATTATGGGCAAACTTCTGCTCCACTTTCATTGGTATTAAATGATATACACGCTCCCTCGTGGCTATTTTTTGTTATCTCAGCATCAGCAATTTTAGCTACTGTGAGTGTTACACTGTCAATTATAGTCGCTAGCGAAAGAACTTTGAGACAGTTATCTATTGACTTCTCAATCCCAGTAAAAAATGAGTTATTGGTAGTTGGTGCAATAATGTTAGTTTCTCTTCTCTTAGGAAATGTAGAGGCAATTGCGTTAGCTAGTAACTTCGGTATTGTCTTCTCTTATATGTTAACTGGTTTAGAAGTGATCATAGCTAGGAGAAGAGGGTTAAGAGGTTCTTTCAGATCTCCTGCTTTTCCAATAATTCAAATTTTGGCTTCTATCCTTTCTGCAATATTTCTAGTGTCACTAGGCTTACAGTCGCTTGAGATTGGTATAGTAACTCTCTTCGTTGGAATTCTGGTATATGAAGGAATGAAAGAAGTTAATAGGAAACGCAATCATTAGTTTTTTTTTATTTTCTCTTTTCTTATCTCAATCATGGATTTTCTAGCTTTTGTTATAGCATTTTTACCATGTAGCTTTGAGGGTTTAGAGATGACTTTCTTTTCTTATATTACCAAAGGGAGAGAAGGTTTGATAGGTACGGTAGCAGGAGTCTAGGCAGTCATTTCTTTAATCTATTTCACCTATCTCTTTTTACCGGTGTTGGTCTCTGATACAGTTGAATATTGGATGAAAATCATTCTTGGAATGCTTCTGTTGGCTATGGGAACTTTATTCATTTTTGTTGACTATCCAATTCACGGAAAATCCTCCTTTTTGATCGCCTTTTTAGGAATTATTGGTGAAGGTATCGAGGTCGATATTTTCACTGTTAGTTCTTGGCTAATGACTGGTGATTTTATTTTAGCAATGTTAGGAGGAATTTTTGGCTTCCTTTGGATTTTAACACTCTCAAAAGTCGTTTATATAAGGGTGTAAAGGAAAGTACAATGAGACATGTTGCGACAGTGATACTTTATGCAGTTGGATTTATCGTTCTAACAAGTGGAATAATTTGAAGAAGAGGAGAAATATAGATATAAAAACATTTTACTCCTCTTCCCCGTTTATTTGCTGACTTTCTTTTTTTTAAATATGATCAATACTCAATAACGTAACGAAGATTCATTAATTTCCAAGGCTTTTATAGATACACTTATATAAACTAGGACAAACGTCTATCAAAGTTAAGTTCTAGATAAAACGATCTTATAATTATTCTTAAACTTTAACTAAATACGATCTTACTAATAGAAAAAATGTATAATAATATGATATAGTGTTTATTTAATACGGTGGTGATTCGCATTATAATATATTTGATACATGTTCTTATTAATCATATGTCGTTGGTATCAAGCCATGTAACTTAACAGTGTATAAGTTTAAATTGTATGGGTACCCATATTTCATAGGTACCCATGAAATTTGTTTTTGGAAAACCAATTGATGAGCCTTTTGATAGAGAAGAGGAGATAAAGACGCTCGAAAATATGATAAAAAGAAAACAACCAACTGCTGTGATTGGAGTTAGAAGAATTGGAAAAACTTCCGTTATTTTAAAAACATTAAAAACTATTAATATTCCTAAGGTTTATATTACAGCAGAAGACTTTGTTGAAGGAAAGAGTTTTGACCTTAAATCTTTCCTTTCGTATTTCTCTTCCTTACTAATTACAGAAGTGCTAAATTACGTAGGTCCAAAAAGGAATATCCCTCAAGTTGCAAAATACAAAGGAAAAGAAGTAATTGATAGGTTAAAAGAGCTTATAGGTTATGTTAAACTTTCCTTCAATATTAACCTTGGAGAAATAGAGGTATTCCTTGAAAAGGGGAACGAATCTATACCAGAAGTACTGGATCTTCCTCAGAAGTTATCAGAAGAATTTAAAGTAGATTTAGTTATAGCTATTGATGAATTTCAGTACCTGCGCTTAGCTTCTCAAAACTTTCCGGGACTATTTAACGTTTTGAGAAGTAAATGGCAGTTTCATAAAAACGTATCTTATGTAGTCTCCGGATCTTCAGTTGGTCTTTTGGAACATATGTTCTCTAACAAGAAAGAACCTTTTTATCAGTTCTTTTTCCCAGTCTATATAAAAGCGTTTGATGAGAAGACTTCTAAACTTTTCCTAAGTCAAGGATTTAAAGCTGAAGGAAAAGAGTTTGAGGAAGAAGCGATTTCTTATGCAGTAAAAGAGTTAGATGGAATTCCTGCATGGTTAAACTATTTTGGTTTAAAAAGTATTTCATGTGAGAAAGTGACGTTAAGATGTTCAATAAACACCATTAATGAAATGTATGAAGACCCTATTATAAAAAGTGCTGTTTTGCAGGAGTATAATAAACTGGGGAAAAATGCTAGAGCAGTGCTAAAATTCATAGCTGAAAGAGGTGGTAAAAGTAGTTTAAGGGGATTACAACTAAGTAGATCAAGTTTAAATGAAGGGGTTAAAAGTCTTATTAACGAAGGTTATATCAGGAGAGAAGAAAGAGGAGTTTACTCTATTGTAGATCCATTAATCGCTAAAGTAATTAACAAAAGTAGCGCAATATAAAAACAACATTCTTTTATTCATCTAGGATATATCTGGATTATTTTAAAGAACAAATTTGTATTATACTAAAGCACTTTTATTAGTTAGATAGATGTATTGTATATATCGAATTTCATATGACGAGACTATCGTCTTTGCCATACTACGAAAAATGGTTCATTATAGGAACAATACTTGGTATAATAATAGGGGCTGGAATCACTATTTACCATCTATTGCTTCATTTAGTTGAGGAATTGTTCATTTTTAACTTTATTGGCATGAGCTATCCCAAACCACTTGGTGAAGGTGGTACATTAAATTTCATATTTAAACCAGGAGATTATTTTCTTATACCAGTTGCAACTACAATAGGTGGACTAATTGCTGGATTAGTAGCTTATACTTTTGCTCCAGAAGCAGCAGGTGGAGGGATAGACGATGTAATTAAAGCGTATCATTATCGTCAAGGCAGAGTAAGATGGATTGTTGCTCCAGTTAAAATAATAGCTTCAGCGTTTACGTTAGGTTCTGGAGAGAGTGCAGGCAATGAAGGTCCTGCAGCTCAACTTTCTGCAAGCTTAAATTCCTTTATGTCTAATCTATTACATTTAAGCCCCGAAGATAGAAGGATAGCAGTAGCAGTGGGGATTGGAGCTGGAATAGGTACAGTTTTTAAGACACCGATAGGAGGAGCTTTATTAGCTGCAGAAGTACTTTATAGAAGAGATTTGGAACCAGAAGTAATATATCCAGCTATAGTAGCAACTGCAATTTCCTATACAATTTATGGAAGCGTTACTGGCTTCTCTCCAATCCTCGGTTATTATACTGGTGCTTTTAATCCACTGAGACTACCTATGTATGCCGTTCTAGGATTAGTAAGCGGTTTAGTTACAATATTATATGTTAAAACGTTTTATGGAATCCAATCTTCTTTCAAGAGATTAAAAATACCGAATCATGTAAAACCAGCAATAGGAGGGGCAATAGCTGGTTTAATAGCACTTCTAGCACCAGAGGTAATGGAAGAGGGTCTTGGTTGGATAGATTTAGTAGAATATGGGAGATTTCAAACTCTATATTCTCCTATACTACCAGCATTAGCTCTAATCGTTCTTCTGCCTTTCTTAAAAATTCTGGCAACCTCTTTCACCGTTGGTTCTGGTGGAAGTGGTGGAATATTTGCACCAGGTTTATTTATTGGTGCATATATTGGTGCTAGTGTAGGTCTTCTGTTTCACTATCTCTTTCCTCAAATCGTGCCTAATATTGCTCCTTTTGTAATTATAGGAATGATGAGCTTCTTTGCCGCAGCAGGAAAAGTACCTATTGCGGTAATGTTAATGGTTACTGAAATGACAGCGGGTATACAATTATTACCCGGTACAATGATAGCAGTTGCGGGATCCTTTTTAGTGTCTGGAAATTATACACTATATGAAGCACAGCTACCTTCAAGAAGAGATTCCCCTGTTCATAAAGCAGAGTATGAATTCTTAATAATGAGAAGTTTAAAAGCAAGAGATTGTCAATTGAGCAATATAAAGATTAATGTGAAAGATAACGTAGAAAAGGCAATTCAAACTATGATTGAAAACAACTTTACAAGTTTACCAGTAGTAGATGGAAACAACAACTTTATAGGAGTAGTTTACTTGAGAGATATAGAAAAAGCTAAAAATAGTGATAGTATAATGAAATATATAACTAGAGGTTCACCATACATCTCTTCAGATTCAACATTAGAACATGCGATAGAAATAATGGCAAGGAATAGAGCAAGATGGGTTGCTGTAGTTGATAAGGGTAAATTCGTAGGTATTTTAACAGAAGAGGCTATTGTAGAAGCTTACAATAAGGAATTAAAAAGGTTAAGGGAGAGTCAGCCAGAGAGCGGGCAATAGTCAGTGAATACTTTGAGTCTTTTTATTTTACGTCAAATGAGATTTCAAGCAGTTGTTTAGTATTTCTAAATCTCCAATCATCCTTCAATATTTCTCCTATTTCTCCGGTGGTCTGTGTGTGTTTTTTGTTGCAAGCATTTATGTTCCAGTCCGGAATCATTACTATGTACAACTCTTTAACCTCTGGAGGGACAGGGAATAGATCGTATATTTCGTCTCCATATTTCTTTTCAGCGTTTCCCAGACCGTGTCATTTCTAGTTACTTCTCCATACTTTCGATCCATGGTCTGGGTTAGCCCTAGGTGTGATATCATTAGCATCAACCACACCGCATGGGACTCAGTCGAGGCTAACGTCATGAGCCTCCCATTTGTGGCTGTCAACTCCTCCCTCCACGCATAGCGCATCATCATCAGGAGTTTCATACAGCTTTTCTTTAAGATAATTGATAGTATTTCAAAGTATATAAATTTATCGTTATATTGGAAACAGCCTCTTCCCTTGGTAATAACTCAACTTGAATTGGAGCACTCTCTTTTACTTTATCATTTGCTAATCTAAAAACTTCATCTATTTCCTCTTCAGTTGGTTTCCTTTCAAACTTAACAGTTAGTCTTCCGTGAGTTCCATTAACATAAGTCGAAGCAGTCCATTTGGCTCCAAGTATTTTTCTAACAGCGCCTTTAACTACGTGCAAAGCTGTGTGAGTTCTAACTTCAATTTCCATGAGAAATGTAGTTAAGAAAGAGGTTAAAACTATTATGCTTAAGTACATACAGTTACAAAACCTAGGTTCTCGAAAAAGAAAAAAGTTTTACTTTGATAGTTGTTCTAACTCGATTTTCGAAGCTTTAGGCCCTAGTATTGCAACATCCGCAGTCACTATTAACGCCATTATGAATACCACCGTATACATTGTTGCAGGGCCACTAGTATACAATACAAGTGGTAGAAGTGTTAGCCACACATAGTTTCCTAGTCTACTTAAGGAGTATTGCACACCATCAGCAAACGCTCTTACTCTCGTCGGATAAAGCTCGGCACCATATTGATGAAATGCGTTTGAAAATATATTTGATAGGAACCCAAAAATGAACCCAGTCACTATCACCTCTACTGGAGTTATTGAAAAACCAAATGCAAGCCCTACAATTCCCATCAGTAACATCACAATACTTACTTGCCATTTTCTATCGAATTTTTGGCTATCTATTATAAATATAGATGCCACTGAGCTCAAAAAGTATGATGTATAAATTATCATTGTGTATTCCAGAGTATGGACTAAGGTAAAACCTTTTGCTGCTAATACTGAAGGTGCTAAAGATGCAAAACCATAATAAACACCAGTCTGTAAAAATTCAAATATCCACAGCATAATAGTTCTCTTCCTATACATTGGGGAAAATAACTCTGTGATACTAACTCTCTTTGAGGGTACAACTTCAACTTGAATTGGAGAAGGAATCTGACCCTTTTCTTTTATAGCTATTTCCTCCATCCTATTAACAATCTTCTCTGCCTCTTGAATTCTTCCTTTACTTTCTAACCACCTCGGTGATTCTGGAATTAAGAACCTAAAGGGAATTATCATAGCTATCCCTAAACCACCTATAATGAATAACCATTGCCAGCCATACAAGAGATACTTATAGGGTAATAAGAGGTAAGCTAGGACTGCAACTACTATAGGTGCTGTCCATGCTGCTGTATAGCCAATTGCCAATGCTCTACCTCTAACAGCGGATGGGAAGAATTCTGTTATCATAACATCAAGTACTAATATGGCCTCTGGTCCTACTCCTAATCCAGTTATAAACCTTAATAGTCCAAGCACATAAATATTTGGGGAGAAAGGCGTTAAAAGTAAAGCCACAGATGCTATCATCATATTTACTATTAATGCTGTTCTTCTGCCCATTGAATCTCCTATATAATTAAATAAGATAGAGCCTACGAAAGCTCCCAGAAAGAAAACAGCTATAGTGTAATAAATACTTTCTGTTGGAGGTACGCTATAGTACTTTGAGATTGGCTGTACTACAAATCCTCCCGTAAATAGGTCATAAAGCTCAAAAAATTCTCCTAAACTTAGCAATATAAGCAACTTGGTATGAAAGGAGGTCCAAGGAAGCCTTTCAATCCTTCCAGCGATTGACATTAGAGATAAAAGCGATATTCAAATAATTAACTTTCACTTATGAAAAAAGTGTAGATGTTTTTAAACTCATGTAATTAGTTTAGATATGAATAGTGTAAATAAACAAAAATAGATACAAAAGTAATCTCTGTAATAATATAGTGTCACAGTTGTTAAACTTAGATTATACATTGTGAGAGTAAAGTAGTTATTCGATAAGAATTTATTTTGCGTTAATTAACCTTTGTAGGAGAATAAAAGTAAAATGGATGATAGACATTTGTAGCCGATCGTCTTTTACCTATGAGTCTTTTGCTTAATCCTTTATCACATCAGCACAACACATAGTGCTAAGCGAAATTAAGGGATGTGAAATTGTTTCGATTCTTAGAATTAGGGTTATTAAGTAATTTAGGCATGATTATTGCGGAATTAAAATTTTACAAGAGAGTATATAATTCCTTCTTACTTTGGTTGAATATTTACGTTTAAAATAAAGTATTTATTCTGACTACAAAGTATATTTTATGCTCGATTTTGATGCAATATATCAAAACGCTGATCTGGTTTTTAAATATCTTGGAACTAAAATAATTCTCCTAGAACCTGGAAGAGCTATAATTGAAATTCCTTATAAAGAAGACATAACTAGGAGGGGAAACGTTCTTCATGGTGGGATGATAATGACAGCTATAGATATTGCAGGTGGTTTAGCAACTCTAACTGTAAATGATGGCACTGATCAAGTTACGCAAGAGCTAAAAATAAATTTCCTTGAGCCAATGTATAAAGGTCCCTTTAGAGTTGAGGGAAAAGTGGTTAGAAAAGGTAGTACGATTGTAGTAGTCCAAATTGAATTTAGAGATGCTGAAGGTAAGTTAGGAGCTATAGCCTTAGGCTCATGGTTTATATTGAGGAAGAAAGTACAAAATAACGATGAAAATAAAAAAGCATAATGCTAATTGACCGCTTTTCCTAATGCTAACTTCATTCCTTCTAATAATTCTATGTTTTATTAACAATAGAGAGGGATTATGATTTCATAGTCTTTACATTATTCTTTTCATAAAATTTTATTAGAAATCTTGTTACTAAATATTATAACATCACAATCTTATATACTCATAACCGTCCTTTTGGAGTTTTTCTTGTTTATTACCAAGATCCCATGACTTAAGCAAAATAGACATTTTGATTTTAAAGAGAGGTCCATCTTGTTCTTTCTAGTCTAAAATTGTCCATTGCATATGAAATGATTTTTATAACATCCTGCTAGTATACTAACAGGGTGTTAGTAATTTACTTTGACTTTAGACCTAAAGAGACTAAAGAAGATTTTTCGATAGGGAAGAAGAACTAAGTAACTTGATTTCATCATCAAAGACAGAATCTATTATACTATTAACTGGAATTAGAAGAATTGGTAAGACCTCACTGTTAAAGGTCTTTCTAAATGAAACTAATTATCCTTATGCTTTGGTCGATATTAGGTCTCCTTTAACTTCTTATAAGTCTCTCTACACAATCTTTTCTGACGTTTTAACACAAATAAATAAGAGGAGGAGAATTGAGAATCTATTAAAGCACATAACTGGTATTTCGTTCTTTGGACTAAATATATCACTATCATGGGATCCTAAGAACAGACCTTCTCTTATTGAGATAATGGATAAAATAAACGAAAATGGAAAAATAATATTAGCTTTCGACGAAGCACAAAACTTGAGGGGGAAGTTGAGCAATGAATTTCTTTCACTTTTAGCTCACTGTTACGACTATTGTAAGAACGTAACTTTTATCCTCACTGGATCAGAGGTAGGTCTATTATACGAATTTCTGAGGATTGAAGATCCTTCATCTCCCTTATATGGGAGGCATATTGAGGAAATTAGACTCAATAGATTTGATGAAAAGAAATCAATGGAATTCCTTGTTGAAGGATTTAAGCAAGTGAATATTCCACCTCCAAAAGACGTCTTAGAATACGCAGTTAGCAAACTAGATGGAATCATTGGTTGGTTAACTGAGTCTGGTTATAGATGCGTCAAGGCGAGAGAGGTAAAAAAGGAAATAGTTGATGAGCTTGTGGAATTAGCAGGAAAACTCGCATTGAAAGAGCTTAGTCGTTTTTCGAAAGACTATGTAACAGTTGTTAAGGCAATTGCAGAGGGTAATAAAAGATGGAGCGAGATAAAGAAGTATCTTGAAAATGCCAAAAAGAGGGTAGTTTATGATGCTGAGCTAAAGAGGTATTTAGATAAACTCGAGAAAAGAGGTTATGTGGTAAAGGAGGAAAGCGGCAAATATGAGTTAACTGATCCTGTAATAAAGAGTGCTTTGAGAAGCAAAAAATATAGTTAAGCTAGAGGTAGAGAAGTGATAATAAAAGAATAAAAACATGTTTTCTTTTTCCTCTCATGTGATCTTATATAAATAGATTTAGATATTCTTAAACTAAAATATACTATTAATTATGGTAGAAAGTATGAATAAATATGTTAGATGGTTACTCATAGGCGACAGTATTCTCTTACTTTATAGTTTTCCTATTTTATATTTGAATTCAATGCAATACTTAATACGAGATTTTTTGGTTTTTTGATACTAGTTTATCTTTTTATTTCCAGGAAAATTCTAGGAATAAATTTTCATTTATTCTGGGATAACTGGAGAATAAATACTATTGGTAGAATACTTTCTAGAATAACTGCTTTTTTAGTTATTTTGTTCCCAATTATTAGAGCGTATACAACAGGTTTTCCTTCAGGTGAGCTCATGGAGGTTGCTATACAATGCTTTCCATTTACAGGAGGAGTTTTTATTCATTTTGTCTTTGAATATGGATTAGGAAGCATGCTGGGATTTATCCTTGCTATTAAACCCTCATTGTTGCCGAAAGTGAAAAGGATATTAGGAGTTGAAAATAAGAGAAAGTGAGAAAATATGCAAAAGATAGTTGATTTTTTAATATCATATGCAAAAGAAAGAGACTATGAAGTTAAAAATGTAACAGTTGGAATAAATTGGACATGTGTATTATCAAAAAACTGTGGGATGGCAATGACATATGGTATAGGCAAAGAGATAAAAAACGCTGGAAAACTTGAGGAAATGACAACCTCTCGATTGGCAGAATATCTTAGGTCATGGAATTTGCTAGAGGCCAGTGTTGGTTTAGCTGCGATAAATTCTGTCGCCGATCCTCCAGCAAACACAAAAAGGGGTATTAACCCTTTAGATGCAGGGCTTGAAAACGCAAAAGGGAAAAAGGTAATTATGATAGGGAAATTCCCTCATGCTGAGAAAATCAAAAAGATAGCTACGAAGTTTTTCGTCCTAGAGCTTGATCCCAATTTGATAAACCCCGAGGAAGGGATTTTACCAGCAACTGCTTCAGAAAGCGTTATTGAGGATGCAGATATGTTAATAATAACTGCCTCAGCAATAATAAATAAATCAATAGATAGACTGGTTGAATTGGGAAAGAAAGCATATAAAATACTTCTTGGTGTTTCAACTCCCATGATAAAGGATTTGCTAGAATATTTTGACGTTTTAGTGGGAGTAAGAGTAAATAATCCTTATCCAGTGATGAAGGCAGTTTCTCAAGGCCTATTCCCTGAGGGATTTAGAATGGCTTATAAGTTCACAAATAAAGAGCTTGAGTTTGTAATCTTGGAAAGATGAGCTAATTTTTATACTACACCTACCTAGTTATAACCGGCTATAGTTAAATTTCATTTAAAGGTAAACTCTTAAGCATTTCCCAAGCCATGCCATTTCTCAGTACTTTTAGATTCACGGTCTCGGTTAGCCTTAGGTATAGTATCATCAGCTTCAACCATCTTCTATTACTTTGGAGGTTCCTTTGATGGAAGGGTAATAGTTAAGAACAACAACACAGTCCCAGTACTGTTAGGTTATGTAATTATTGACAACACATCATTTTTCTTTTTCCTTCCAGTTCTTTTTTATCTGGGAATTATAATGATTGTTCTAGGATTATTAATATTAGGAGTTTTTTACTTTCTAATTAAAAAACAAGAAGATGAAGATAAAAAATGATGACACTAATTACCACTTTATCTTTGTTATTTTTTCAACACCTATTTTTATAAAGTTATTTATCACTAAGTCAAACACAAATGTCCAACCAAATACAAACAATGTATATTTTATTGGAGCAGGTGTTAATCCCGGAATGCCAAAAGTCGTAATTATAAATGAAACAATAAAGTCTGAAATCATTGCTAATAACATGATCTTACTAGGCATACTTTTCCAGAAATTTCTCCTCTCTCTAATATTTAGTAAATCAAAGCTGTTTGAATATAACAAATATGCAAAACCAAGGGTTTGTATTACGTCTATAGGCAAGTTCTGAACGAGAGAAAAGGCAATAAATGCTTCAATAATCATAACTCCACCTATAAGAGCTGAGACAATTACTAACTGATTTATATTCCATACTGCCGGTTTTCTAGGCCATATTTCGTTATCAGTAGATATTGTTAGGGTTACAAAATCATACATGAAAACAAGCAAAACCATACCGAAAGTTGATATAATGAACTTGCCCCACAAAAGATAAGCTAAGGCTACAAATATAACGTCTTGGAAAGTTCTAATAATTCTGCCTAAAGTCCAAGTCCTAATTCTCTCAAAAGTCTGCCTTCCAATTTTTATCATATCAACTATGTTCCTTAACCCGGGAGTAGTTAATACAACAGCTGCGGCAGCCTTAGCTACATCTGTAGCATTACTTACTGCAATACCAACATCAGCTTGTCTTAAAGCTGGAGCATCATTTACTCCATCTCCAGTCATGCCAACTACATTACCTTTTTGTTGCAAAAGCTTAACTACAGTGTATTTGTCTTCCGGATAAACTTCAGCTAGCCCGTCTACTTTTTCTATCAACTCTGGGTTTTCTTTTACATCAGACATCCTTTCAACATTCTCCCCAATGCCAACTTCCTTTGCGATTTGTTTTGCAATAGGCTGAGCATCTCCAGTTAACATAATAACTTTCACTCCTAGGTCGTGTAACTCCTTTACCAATTCTGCTGAATCTGGCCTAGGAGGGTCTCTTAAAGAAACAAGACCGACTAATTCCCATTTTTCTTCCTCTCTTTTAGCAACAGCTAAAACCCTGCATCCGATTTTTGCCTCTTCTTCAGCCTTCATATATAGCTCTTCAGCGTTCTCTAAACCACAAAGTTTACTTATAACGTCTATTGAACCTTTCGTTAATCTTAGACTTTTGCCTCCTTTTTCAACAAGACTTTCAGTTCTCCTTGTAGAGGGGTCAAATGGAATAAACTCCTTTGTTTTCCATTCTCCTAAATTCAAATTCATCTCTCTAGCTTTGTTTATGAACGCTAAATCTATTGGATCTTGATTGGCTTCAGTTGAAGCCAAAGCACCATAAAGTATAACGTCTTTCTCGTTCCCGCTGATGGGAATGACCTTGTGAACAGATAGTTTGTTTAATGTTATTGTACCAGTTTTATCAGTTGCTAATACGTTCATTGTTGAAGCTCCTTCAATTGCATCAAGTCTAGTTACCAAAATGCCAACTTTGGAAAGTTCTTGGCTACCTAGGGCTAAAGAAATACTAAACATTGCAGGGAAAGCTATAGGTATAGCTGCCACAATCAAAACTAGGGCTAAGGGCAAGAATTCAAGTATATTTTGTCCTTTTAGTACAAATACAACTCCAGAGATTGCTAGGAGAACCGAGACAATAACCATCATCCAAAATACAATCTTTGAAATAACTTTCTCAATCCTAAGCCTAGGCTTAGCAATTTTCACTAGCTCAGCTGTCTTACCAAAGTATGTGTTTTGCCCAGTTAAAATAACTATACCAGTAGCTTCACCTCTTCTAATAATACTTCCAGAGAATATATTTTCATTATCTCTTCTATAAACAGAAAGAGATTCTCCAGTTAACGCTGACTGATCTACTTCAACTTCTCCGTGTATAATTTTAACATCTGCAGGGACAAAGTCGCCAGCCCGAACTCTAACTATATCTCCCGGTACAAGCAGTTTAGCGGGGATTAATTTCCATTGTCCATCTCTCAAAACTCTTGCTTGGACTTGAAGCTTTGATTTTAAAATTTCTAAAGCCTTGTTTGCTCTCTGCTCTTCTGAAAAGCTGAGAAAAGCGTTAAAGACAATTAGTGCTACAATTATATAAAAGTCTAGGTATCTTCCTAAGATAAACGATAAAACTGCTGCAATTTCAAGAATCCAAGCTACTACATTCCAAAACTTCTTACCTAATTCCTTAAGGGGATTTCTCTTTTCTTCCTCCACGGCGTTATATCCATACTTCTTTATCCTCTCTTCAGCTTCCTTTTCAGATAGACCTTTATTTATATCAGTCTGTAAAAGTTCAATAACCTTATTAACATCACTCTTAACTAGTGAATCTTTTTCCATAAAGTGTTATAAAACGTAACCCCTATTAAATTCTTTCACAGAATTTTATTTAAATTTTTTCACGTAGCGTTCTTTATTCCTCCTTCATATTCTAGAATTCTCCCAATTTAATCATCTAAGGAAGACTCAATTAGGTAAATTTATATCCTCTTGAAAATTTTCAAACGGTCTACTTTATTTACCTCTAACTCTTTCTACACTTGAATGTTGGTTCTGCTGTTCTAACTTGAAGCTCTGCTGTTTTGGTTATTTGGATTCCTCTCTTAATATTATTAAGAATTTCTACAGAGCTTATAAAGCGAGAAGTGTCTTTGCACGTGATAATTACTGTGGTTTATCATGAGCTATTACAAAATACGTGAAACTACTGCTATCTAGTGAACGGTAAAAATTATCTCTTTTTAACTAGCACCATTACTACACCGGCTAAGAAAGAGAAAAGTGCCATGACATAAACTCCAGCGACAAAAGAGTTTGTGTAAGATTGAAGAAATCCGACGACTATGGGACCAACAATTCCTCCAAGATTTCCTATAGCATTTATTAGACCTATTGCTGCAGCTGCTGCCTCTTTGTGTAAAAACTTCTGTGGTACAGCCCAGAATGGAGGCAAAAAGCTAAATATACCTATTGCAGCAATCGTAAATAGAGCAAAAGACACAGCAAACACGGAATGTGTCAGAGCACTTAGTACTAGTCCGATCCCTGCTACCATAAACACTGCAACTGTTACGATCTTATGATTTTGTTTCTTGTCAGCATACCTGGCTATCAAAACAAGAGATATTGAAGCTATCGCATAAGGTATAATTGATAGAAAACTAGAGACAGTTGCATTCACTTTGCCTAGCGAACTAATAATTGAAGGCAGCCATATAGAATAGCCATAGAGACTAGTAACACCTAGAAAGTACACTATTGCCAGTAGTATCACATCAGCATGGACTAAAGCTTGTGTCCATTTAACCTTAATCTTTTCTTCCTCTTCATCTTTAAATGCGTTTTCCAAAGCTTTCTTTTCTTCCTCTGTCAACCATTTAGCTTCTCTAGGGAAATCAGTTAAAATAACATAAGCAAGAACACCTCCTAATATAGCGAGATCTCCTTCGTACCAAAACAAGTATCTCCAACCTGGGTAGTCCCCGTAAACTGCAAATACTACTCCAGCAATTAGACTACCGAAAACTCCAGCTATTGGAATTGCAGACATAAATAAACTGTTAGCCGTAGCCCTCTCATCTTTTAAGAACCATAAACTTAAATAAAATACAACTCCAGCGAAGAAAGGTCCTTCCGCAATTCCCAATAAAAATCTTAGTATCTCAACTTGTGGTACTGAACTGACAAAACCAGTTGCTATTGTGATTATTCCCCAGGCTGTAAATGCTGTTAGAAAGATCTTTCTCACACCATATTTGTTTATTCCAAGATTAGAGAAGATTTGCGGTATAAAGTAGCCAACGAAGAACAGAGAAGAAGCTAATGATGCAATTATCCCAACTTCTTTACTAGGTACTCCTAGGTATTGGAACATTCCTGCATCAATTGCATAAGAAATATTGACTCTATCAAGGAAGTTTACTATATAAAGGAAGAAGAGCATAGGGATTATTCTTAGAAATCTTTTTTGTCTTGAAGTCTCAATTAGAGAGCGCATAAAGATAAGCTCAAGAGTTGGTGTTATAAATTTTTAATTCGAAAAATTTCTTGCTATTTTTTAATTACAAAATTCCTATTTAAACTTAACAAGAGGAGTTATAATGAATATAGATAGCTTCGTCTTGTAGGTATTTATGTCTCAAAATTTATTAATCCTATATACTACTAAAGTCGATGAAAGCTCTTGCTTTTGAT
>NZ_DBPRYF010000014.1:0-46815 GCF_059755235.1 Sulfurisphaera sp. | reverse complement strand
AAGCAAATTGAAGAATTAAAAAGGCAACAAATTCAAGCTAAATAGTTTTCAAATTTTTATCTCATTTATTTTTGCCCTATTCATTTAGTCAGAGAACGAGTAAAACCCGTTCATTAAAAAGAAATGATGTTATCAGCTTTTTCCTTCTGCCTTATTTATAATCTCGAAGAACAAAGCTTCAAGGTTTTTCCTCTCATAACCTATTTCAGTAACCTTGAACTCATGAAGGGAGTTGCTTAACGTTGTTAAGTCAGAGTTAAAGTTTGAGATTATTATTTCACCGTTTGCAATTGACACGTTACCAAACTTTTTAGCAATTTCAATAGCTTGATTATCTAATTTCTCTACTCTGACTTTTACAACATTTGTATTTATCATGTTCTTTAACTCCTCCATTCTTTTTATGTCTACAATTTTACCTTTATGAATGAAAACAACACGATCTGCAATGTTTTCAACTTCAGAGAGAATGTGTGAAGAGAACAAAACAGCTTTTCCCTCATTTTTCAGCTTCAGAGTTAAATCTTTGAACATCTGTATTCCAGCGGGGTCTAAACCATTTAAAACTTCGTCAAACAAGAAGTTTGTTGGATTTGCTGCTAATGACACTGCGAGAGCAAACCTCTTTTTCATACCTTGGGAGAACCTACTCAGTTTTGTGTTTTCCCAGCCTTGAATACCAAGTTGTTGAAATAGGTCTTTCCCTATCTTTCTAGCTTCTGATGACGGTATGCCATAGTACCTTGTGAGGTAAACGAAATAGTCAAGGGCTTTAACGTCCTCAAATTCTGGCAACTCTGGTACCCAACCAACGTTTTTAGAAGCAATTTTCTTTTCCTTAGTTATGCTATGACCGTCAATAATAACATCACCAGAAGTTGGGTTTATCACACCTGCAGAGATCTTTATTGTTGTTGTTTTCCCTGCACCGTTTAAACCTACAAAACCTACAACTTCACCGTTGTTAACGGTGAAAGAAATCCCTTTTAAAGCTTGAAAATTCCCGTAATTTTTAACAAGGTTGCTAATTTCAATCATATGTAGTAATATTAGAGTAGATTTATAAATTTATTCCAATTGGATTAAGTTTTTAGTCTCTGAAAAGACAGATAAAGACATGAAGTCCAACATCCTTTACGATTTTAAGAGAAGCTTCCTAAGAGTTTCTGTTCTATCCTTTTTAGCACTTTTCTTAATTGCTGGTACATTTTTCACTTATAGCTTTTTACATACAATTCCTTTAGCTGAGTTCAATAACGTTAATGTTGTAGTAACTGTTGAAAGAACGGCTTCCGAATACCACTTTCTGGGCTTAGTCTTTGACAATCAAGGAAATCCAATAAGCAACGCCAAAGCGACTGTGGTTTGCTCAAACTCAACCGAGATTTATTACACAAACTCTTCTGGCTATTTCTCCTTTTACGGAAAGCCCATAGAAATAGTCCTTACTCATTACGGTCAACAAAAGTCTATCAAGTTTAGTACAAATTATTCTGCGGCTTCATATTCGCATTATTATATAAATGTTTCAGAGTTTTACAATTCCTATGTACCAAACTCAGCTCTGATTATTGGATATAATGACAATACAGCAAAAATCATTACTTTTAAGCCTAATACGACCCTTCATTTCTATAAAGGGACTACATTTTATTTTTCGCCGGCTATAAACGAATTATTGGACAACATTACTATTGTCCAATCAATGAAGATTAATACAATAAGAATCCCTGCAGGAACTACGTTTGTTTATGCGATATACAAAATGCCTGATGGGTATCAATCGATTGGAGCACCGTTTAACTCAGCACCATTAATAGAGACGGAATTCCTGCAATTTATAGGAACGTTTATGTCTTATTACTTCTCCTTAGCCTTTAGCATCATCTCCATTTACGTTGCTTATCAAATGTTTGGCAAACTCAAGGACAGAGGCTTACCACTGATTTTGGCAAGGCCAATAATACGTAGCGAGCTTTACTTCACTAGATATTTCTCTGGCGTAACAGCAATAATCTTGGCATCACTTATATTTTCATTAGCTACTTCAATAATGTTTACAGCATATACTGGCGTTTTCCCTTCGTATGACATGACAATGCTTTTTGCTTTTGTATTCTCAAATATAATAGTATGGTATTCATTAAGCTACCTATTCTTCTCAAAGTTTTCTTAATCTAAAGGCTTAGGAGTCTCAATAGGCATATTTATTGTCCTAGACTTCTTAGTTCTTATTATTCCATTTATTCCAAGTAAGTTGGTATACTATTTATACCCAGCATCTTTTGCATTCTCTTTGATTAACTATTCGCTTACCTTGAACTATCCAATAAACCCAGTAATAAGTGCTACAGTAGAAACAGTATGGGTTGTAACAACAACAATTTTAGCTTATTTGATATTTGAGAGAATAGATGTATAAGAAAAACTTTTTATATTTTCATATATTCTTCCTTCTTTTTGCTACACATCCATTTTCTTAAATGTCAAGTAACCTAAAATTACAGGCACTGAAATCCATAAAAGCTCAACAACTACGCTTATTGGAATTATAACGCCAGAAGGCATTGAGAAAGTAGCCAAGTAATGCGAGAATATATTGGTAATTGGTGTTGGAGAAACGTAATAGGTTAAGTAATTTGCAATGCTTGGATAAAACAGTGCAGGCAGGGATAAACCAATGTTAAGCAAAAACCATGCGACAATTGAGACTCCTAAGCCTGCAGCTGGAGAAAGCTTTGTGTAAAATAGGAAGCTCAGTGAATACCAAACGATGACATTAAAGAACGAGTAAGCAAGCAATGCTGGTATTATGACTGTGGGTAAGAACTTAAACAGAGTCGTTGCGGTTAATGAAGTTGCTAGTGTGAAAGTTACTATTGAAACGAGTATTGCCAAAACCCCAGAAAAATACCTAGTGAAATAGAGTTCACCACGGGTAATTGGTCTAGCTAAGATTAACGGTAACCCTCTGTCCTTTAGTTTTCCAAACATTTGATAAGCAACATAGATGAAGAGGAAGATAAAGGCTAATGAAATTAAGCCTACATCTCCAACAATGCTTGTACTCAGCAAATACTCAGCTTTAGGCAAAGGAGTGAATTGCTCAAGTTTTGACAATGTTGTGAAGTTAAATAAACTTGTTACTTGGATTTTTTGGTTTACCGTGAGAAATACTGTGCCTTTAGGTATCGGTGCATTAAAGGCTTCAATGGGCGACATTGACTGGGGAGCAGAGAAGTTTCCTATTATTTTTCCGTTTGAATCATAGAAATAGAGGCTGGGGCTAGGAATTATACTAATCACTTTGCCGTAAGTGCCGTTATAACCAGTGACTAAAATCCCTTCGCCAATGAAGTTGTAAAAGTCCGAAATGTTATATGCAACACCTAGAAGGAAAGTTAAGTTTTTCTTTTCACTGTTGTAAGTTACAAGTAAAGAAGGGACTGTCTTGTTTATTACAAAATATCCAGAGGAGTTTGTGTACGTTTTCACCCCATTATACTCAATTTCAGCATTAGGGATCGGATTTCCTTGGTTGTTAAAAACGTATCCTACAGTTTCACCGTTGTAATACAAAGCTATTGCATTTAAGTTATAAGTTGCAGCAGGATAAGGAACTGCAGTTTTATAAGTTGAGTAAGCTAGAAAAACTCCTGCTATAACAAATATTACTAGAATTAAAATGACGGAGAGACGTAAAAAGCTCCTCTTGAAGTCATAAACTATTGGATTCATGATTTACAATTTAAGTAATGAGTTAATAAAACTATTCAGAACAATAGTCAGTGTATGAGAGGCTTATTCTGAGTAATTTCTTCAGCAAAAATTTGAAGATAACATACTACTTTTATAAAAATTAAATGCCATGAAGACCTCTTAAGAAACAACTGTTATAAACAGTTTTAGAAGTATGAATTTAGTCTGTCTGAATTAGCTAAATAAGAGAAAATAAGCACTTTTTTTAACGAAAGTAAGAACAGATAAGTTCAAAAAATCAGAGGCTATATTTGAATTAGTACTAGGTTTTCAGTTTTGTAATAAGTTTATATACTCATTTATCAATTCGGCTAAAGATAAAGTACTCGGAAGTCATAGATCGTTTTAACTCCTTCTTATTAAATGGTATCTTGGTATACATTTGCAATACCAGAATATAATGTGACTGCTTAAGCTTTCTTTATTTCTACTTATGCTATCATATAACAATCAACGAGAGGCAGAGAATCATGTTTCGTTTTCAATTCTCCTGCTCTTAATACGATTCTTTTGTTAAGTGATACAATTCTTATTGGAGAGTTCGCTATGTAATTTATTTCATTTTCTACTTCTTCCCTCTTTTCATGTTTTAAATTAATATAGAAAAATTCAGAGATATTAAGGTACGTAGTATGTACTATAGCTTTTTGCTGGTTTACTTCGTTCATAATATCCACCACATCTTTGACTTCTAAGAAATAAAGAAATAAAAAAGAAGTATCAAACACAAATTTTCTCATATTTATACCTAAGATTTATTTTCAAGTTCTGCCTCTTTTCTTCTTTCCTCCTCTAATGTCTTTAATAGTTTCATTCCTAACTCTGGTTCATCTATACCTGCAGCGTCTGCCAAAGTTCTCACGGGGGTTAGCACAAATTTTTCCGTCAATTATTTCAAGCTTCAGCATCATACCTCTTCTTATTCCTAACTGTTCTCTTACCTCTTTTGGTAGGACAATTCCTCCCTTCTTATTTACTATCACTTTCATAAATAACAATTGGGGGTTAAAGTATAAAACTATTATGCTGGAATTCTGTGTGATTATGCAATAATAAATATTAAATAAAACCTCAATTGGGAGGTTAGAAATTAATTATAGTGAAGCTTAAATAAAGGCTAATAGTTGGTTAGCAAATATCGCATATAAAGCATTATAATAAGAGGAAATGCTGAACGATTCTAAATTCCGAACTTTAGATGCTTGAAGCTTCAAAACTTAGAAGACTTTATAGTACTCTGGTTAACTAATTGAGCTCTACTTAATAATGGAAAGTTTTGTTATTATCTCAAATAAATATAAATTTAACAAGTGCTCTGATTTTAACATAGTTAAATGTTAAAATTATATCCTATTTTTAAAAAAAAAAGTTATATACTTTTAAAATGTCTGATAAAATAGAGGTGATAAAACATAGAAACTATAACCTCTTCAAACCCATTAACTGAAGTCGAATTACCTATAACCATAGACCCTATGAAAATATATGAGATAAACGGAAGAATTATATTCGATGAGAACTTTTTAAGTGAGATAAAAAAAAATCCAAAAATGTTAGCTAAACTTGCTGGAATTCCAGAGGAAGTAATAGAAAACATAGATGTAAAGATACCTTCTCAACCTAGTGTAGAGTTTAAGGAATTAATGCTAAAAATTGCCAAGAAAGCTAGCAAAGAAGGCATCATAGGACAAGAAAAGTTTGAGTATAATACTGACAATGCGGAGAACTACATGAACGCGGTAGTTGCTCTAGCTCTAGCTGTAGCTCTAGCTCTAGTTGTATGGCTAGCCCTTTGGGTAGTCTAATCTTTTTTCTTTTACCTTTTAAAATAAATTTAAAATAAATAAGAAAGAGATTAGTTGGTGGGATATTGATTCCAACTGTGGGCGTAATCGTCATATCTACTACATGTAATTTTTTATGTGATCACTGTAGCGTCAGAAACTCGGCATATGATAGATATAAACTTCCAAGAGAGATAATGATAAAATTTATAGACGAATTATCTAAAATACCGACAGCAAAACTTATTGCCTTTACTGGTGGAGAGCCAACTCTTTTCTTAAATGATCTTCTTTATGGTATAGAATATGCACATAAAAAAGGATTTATAACGAGGCTTGTCACAAATGGATGGTGGGCAAGAACTTATGAGAGTGCATCTAAATACATAAAAATGTTTAAGTCTCACGGTTTAGATGAAATAAATACAAGTTATGATGATTATCATGCAAAGTTTGCAAAAATAGATAATATAGCAAACCTTATAAAAGTAGCATTAGAGGAAGGACTTAGAGTGGCACTAGGGGTAATTACAATTGAGGAGAATTATTATAACGCAGATAGAGTTAAAGAAGAAATAAGTAAAAGGCTTAGTATGACTGTCGAGGAATTAGAGAAAAGAGTATTCTTTATAGAGGATCAACCAGCCCCTGTAGGTGTAGCGTCAACCTTATATAGTAAAGAAAAAGATAGATTCGTAGCAAATCGACCAAAATTAGATGTAGGATGTCCGAATATAGGGAGCATACTTACTCTTTTGCCAAACGGAGACGTAAAAGCTTGTTGCGGACATCCTATATTCCAATCCATGAATGATCCATTCCTGCTTGGAAACATTAATAAAGAAGATTTAGCAACAATGGTAAAATATGCTCAAAGCAGGTTGTTTTATTGGGCTCTTCGCTTCTTGGGGCCTAAAAGACTTTTAGAAAGAATAGGAGTTAAAGGCGAGTATACTCATCTATGCCATGCATGTGAAGTTATAATTAAGAATGAGGAGTACAGCAAGAAGATTGCTAATTATCTGAAGACTCATGCGATAGAAGTATTTATAAATGATATATTATTAAGTGATAATATTGCAAGGTTAGAAGAAGTAGCAATACAAACAGGAGTAATAGATAAGTTAAAGAAAATATATAATATATAAAGTGAAATATTATTTCTTCGAAAACCATATATATTTATCTTTTATCATAGATTATAAATATGGGGAGTTAAATTGAAGATGGAATTGCATAATGTGAATGCTGGCTATTGGGGTAAGACTATATTACATGACATTAACTTGTCATTTCACGAAGGTATTAACATTGTTTTAGGCCCTAACGGTGCAGGTAAAACTACTCTATTTAGAGTTTGCAGTGGTGCACTAAAGCCTTATAAAGGGGAAGTGTTAGTTGATGGGCGAGACATTCATAGTGATGCAGAGACAAGAAAATTAATAGGTTATTTACCTCACAGAGATGGGCTAATAGAAGAGTTAACAGTAAAAGAGAATTTGCTTTTTTACGCTAAAATTTATGGTCTAGATAACATTAATGAAAGAATAGAAGAATTAAATAAAATTGTTAACATAGAGAACTTACTCAGTACTCGTGTAGCTCAATTGAGTCACGGGCAAAGAAGGAGGGTTGCTTTATTGAGAACACTTTTCCACAATCCTAAGGTACTTCTCTTAGATGAGCCTTCGGAGGGTTTATACCCTCTCACAGCTAAGAATTTACGCGAGTTTATAAAGGATCTTGGCCATAAGGGTAATTCCACGGTCATCTATTCTACTCACAATCTTTATGAGGCGTTAGAGTTAGCAGAAAGGATAGCTGTAATTAAAAATGGCGGAGTTGTTCTTCAAGGCACACTAGATGATTTAAAGCGTTTACTAGGTAAAATCAAAGTAGGACTTAGAGTTCGAGGTGATCCTCGCCCTATCCTCAATTCTATGGGATATAACGTAGTCCAGGATGAGAACTTGTGGATTACTGAGGTTGGCTCAGAGGACGAAATAGGAAAAATTGTTGATGAGCTCACAAAGAATAAAATAACTGTTCTGGGGATCAAAGAAATGGGGAATCCTTTGGAAGATATATTAGAAAGGATAGGGGGTGAGTAGATGGTTAAAGGAATTATCGAAGCCTACATATATAGGTTAAGAAAATCTATAAGATCAATAATTATATACTCTGTAGGTTTTGGAGGTGGCATCACTGCGCTTGTTGTACTTCTTGGTGTTCTCTATCCAGAAGCCTATACCCCTCAGACACGTTATGCCCTTGAAATGCTTGCTAGGGAAGTACTTGGTGTTCACACTGTAATTCCTAATAGCGCAATTGGGGCTATAGCGTCTGCAATTTTTTCACCTTACCTTGCCTCACTTATAGCTGCTCTTGTTGCTTCATTTTCTATATCTGGTATGTTTGCAGTAGACCGTAATGAAGGAGTATTTGAAGTGCTCTTTTCAGTTCCAATATCAAGGAGGGAAATTCTTACAGCAGTGTTAATTTATACTTTACTTGCAGCATTTATTGCTGAAGCAGTAATTATGGCAGTAGCTTCAATTATGTCATTGTTGCCATTATACTTATTAGGCTATCTTAGCAGTCTCGGCAGTTATTATATAGAGTTGTCACTTCTTTTAGCCCCAACCCTGCCAATTCCAGCTGCGCTTATTAGTCTATTTCTTAGTGTAGTTGCACCATCACTTGGGAAAGTTAGAACAGGATTGACACCAGGCCAAAACATTTTAAATACTATTTCGATATTGCCGGCACTTATACCTTTCTTGATTCTAAATATAGAGCCTCAAATAGGCCCCGATAAAATTGCAGTTTATACAGCTATAGCTTCAGTTGTCCTAGCTGCAATTCTTTTGTTACTTTTGCCTCATATGTGGAAGGAAGAAAGTCTATTAAGGTCATAACCATGGCACGTGTTTACATAGAAAAAGAAAGTCTGGTAATAGAATTAAGTACGCTTGAGAAAGTGCTTTCGTTAAAAAGTAAGCTGGTAATTCCTCTTAATTGCATAGAGAGCGTTATGCATATTAACGACCTTAATGAGGATGAGATTGAACTTTTACTTCCAAAGATAAGAATGGGTGGTGCGGGATTTGGAAATAGGCTTTATGGCAGATTTCTAAGCAATATTGGTGAAACTTTCTTTGTTACAAAGGATCTATGGAAATCAATAGTAATATATACAAAGGGATGTGTACCATATAAGGCAATAGTTGTAGATGAGCTTGATCCTAAAACGTTAGAGAATATTAAAAAAGCATTAAAAAGTGATGAGTAAAAAGTATGAGTGAGTTTCAGCTATTTCTTCTCAGAGGGTCAAAGGGATAAGTGAAGATTTTTAGTTTCTTATTGCTATTTATATACTATGAAAGTTGAACTAACTGAAGACAAACTTATAATAAAGTTTAGTGCATGGGAAGAGATTGCTGGAATTAAAAGGGAATTGGAAATTCCTATTTCGTCAATAAAAGATATCAAACCTTTTAAAGACGCTGATGTGAAGTTAATTTTGAGATTAGGTGGAACCTCATTGTATAAGATAGATTACGGAAGATTTGAAACTTCAAAAGGATGGGCATTTGTTGCAACTGATCACTTAGACAAGTCTACAGTTCTTTTCCTCAAAGACTTTAACTATGATTTAGTAATATTAGACTTAGACGAGAAAACAGTAAAAGAGCTAAAAAAGAGAATTTTGGATCAAAATGTTTTTTGAACAGTTCCTTTTTGTAACACAATTATAACGGTGAATAGATGAGTATTAGTAATAATATATGTTTTCAGATTAATTAACGTTTCTTGATTTAGAAGATTGCTTATAAAGAAAAGTCTTCAAATAAAACTTTATATAGATTGAAAAAGATTAAGAATTAATCTTTTCTTTACTTATCCATTCATGGGAGCTTTTACTTCTTAATGCTTATTATTTGGGGCGAAATTACACTTTATTTTCGTATCGCATAAACAAAGTCAGAACTTGTCCAGGGCGAGATTCAACAATGCGTTTTCCTAAAAGCTAGTCGACTTTGAGGGGTAGAAGTTACTTCTTGGGATATTAGTTTAATTTTAATCAATTGGCACTTGTAATAAATCAGGCAGGAGCAAAGCAGATTTTCGAGCTATTGATAGACAATTAAGCCTCTCGTTTAGTATGTCAGATTCGGGTATATCAAAAAGCATGACTAGATGATTTCATATAAAGTTTGTTGGGCTAATCCCTCTCCATTAATGCCTAGAATGGTACGTCCCGATCAAAAAAGCTTCTCCTAAGAAGAGTGGATCAAGTTATGTTTATGTACTGGAAAACTAATGATAACTTATGGTTGAACTTGTAGCTGTTAGTGGAGCAATAGGGAAGTTTACTGAGGCATTAATTAAAAAGCTTAAGAGAGGTGAAAACTCTCTTCCGAGGATTTACCTCTTTCTCACTCTTTATTATTTGTCTAAACAAATGGAGATGATAGATAAAAGAATTGATAAAGAGGTTGAAAAGCTAGATACAAAAATTGACTAAAGTAAGGAGTAGATAAAAGATTTAACGATGGGTTTGAAAGTTACAACAAAAGGATTGATAACCTAAAGTCAGATGTTCAAGAAATAAAGAATAAGATTAGGGCAATAAACAAAAGAATAGATAAAATTCTCTAAATTTTAATTGAAAAATGATTTCAGATTAAAAAATCCTAATTCTTTATTTGATAATACTTTGAATTGTCTATATTATCGATATAAACTAACATGAAGAATTTCTCAGCCAATGCAGTTATTGAAAAATGATTAAGGGAATTTCGATCTCCTCTTTACTTATCCCGCCATGCGAACCTTTATGATACTTTTCTTCATCATCCCAGTACATATACAGTCTATTGTCCTCAGGGACTCCTGCATAATCTGGAACGTTCTCACCCCCAGTCAGTTTAATCAGTTTTCCCCTATCGTACGTTAACAAACCGTATTTAGATAGGTGTTCTCTCATATCCTTCTTTGAGATAAACATCAAATTCCTGTGATCACCATAAGGGGGAAGGACGCTAACGTCAAGTATGTCTTTTCCAATATTTACAATACCTTCAACCTCAACATGACCGTGGTCAGCTGTAATTACTGTACTGTATTTATCTGACAAGTCACGTGCAAGGTTTTCAGCCAAAGAGTAAACTTCCCTTGCAACCCTCATCGTGTGTGGTGAGTTTGGACCGAAATGATGGCTTGTTGCATCTACGAAAGGTAGGTAAAGGAAGATGAAGTTCGGCTCCTCTCTTTTAGCAACTTCATAAGTCTGTGTTACAGCATCCCAAGGAGAGAAATATGGGATAATCCTTGAACCAACTGATTTGAAAAGCCTCATTGAGGGTCTTAAAGCTGGGCCTACAATAACGTCTTTCTCGCTTAAGTATGTGTTCATCTTAGGAATCTCAACGTGGTCTTCCAGCAAGTTCAATATTCTTCCATTTTCCCTATCAAAAATCCTCCAGCCCATTATACCATGTACTCCGGGTGGAGCAGCAGTAAATATCGTGGTAAGTACTGTGACTGTGATTGTTGGGAAGACAGAGTGGATTTTCTCAGCCTTTATTCCAACCTTCTCAGCAAGGGAATAGCCAAGACCGTCAATTAGGATGAAGAGGACTTTATCTTTCTCAATTCTCTTTGTAGTTTTACTTTGTAAAGCGTTTTTTACATCTACAGACAAGGAATAAATGCTGTTTTCGAGGTTTGGTTCCACTATCATAGGTTAAGAGATTATACCAAAGATTTAAGCATTTTGTACATAAATTATATAAGTCTATATATTCTATTTATCTATATATATTAATACAAATGGCTAAATGAACTAAATTGAAAATATTTATAAGGGGTTGTTAATATCATAGCATATGAAAAACCCACTTGAAGAGTTTGATAACAAAAAGCTAAATCGGTTTCATATAAAAACAACGCTAATCGCAGGTGCAGGGCAAATAGTTGATGGATATGATTTAACCGCAGGTTCATTAGTCTTTTTTTCAATAGAATCATATTTTGGTTCCTCTCTAACTGCAGTCTCTTTAATGCTTTTTGCTTCAATAATCTCTGGAAATATTGTAGGAGCGGTTTTGTTTGGTTACTTGGCTAGACATGGTAGGAAAAAGTTTTACGGCATTGATGCAATGCTAATGATTTTCGGTGCCCTGCTAACACTTTTTATTACCACTCCTTACGAACTTGTCTTATTGAGGTTTATCTTAGGTATGGGTATCGGTGCTGACTATGTTCTCTCTCCTCTAATAAATGCGGAGTACGCAAATGTAAAGAATAGAGGAACACTTCTTGGCATTTCTGGAGGTGTTATGTGGAACTTAGGAGCTTTAATATCTGCTTTAGTGACGTTATCTTTAGAAAATGTGTTGCCTACTTCGGTTCTTTGGAGGGTTGTCTTAGCATTAGGTAGCATACCCGCCATAGCTGTTGTAGTCTTCAGAAGAATGTTCCCAGAAACACCGCATTATTTGGCATATGTGAAAAAAGACCTTAATGAACTAAAAGAAAAGTACGGTTTGAATGTTTCTTCTCTACCTGACTCAAGGATTATATTGAGAGCTATTCTACCCACGCTAATCTTAGCATCCTTAACTTGGTATTTATATGATATAGTTGCTTACTCTGGGGTCTTTTTTGGTCCTAACGTAATTGCTGAAAAACTCGGACTAAATGGGATAGTATTTATGATTATCATTTTAGGGATATTTTCAACCCCATGGAACTTCCTCGGAGCTGTTCTATCCGATAAAATTGGTAGAAGAGCTACTCAAGCTATAGGATTCATAGGAATGGGCGTAGCTACTTTGGTATTTGCTGTATTGATAGGTAAAGTTGATGCAGTAATCACGTTAATAATATATGGAATTAGCTCGATCTTTAACTCTCTAGGACCCGGAAATATAGTGGGCTATTGGGGTGTTGAGCTGTTTCCAGCAAAAATAAGAGGGATAACAATGTCAATAACAGTATTATTTGGAAGATTGGGAGTTCTAACTACCACTTTCCTATTCCCAATTTTACTTGAAAGCTTAGGCATAACACCTGTTATGGTAATACTAGGGTTTATAGCTATTTTAGCAGCTTTAGTAACTATGAGATTGCCAGAGCCAAGTCAGAAAAGTCTGTCCCAAGTTGAATTTGGTGAACTATCAAAGGCCCCCGTTATAAGGACTGAGGAGGATAAAGGAGAGAAGAAGATTTAAACTGAACTTTTTTACTAAAGCTTACGGTAGCATAAGTCAATTAATCCACTTTTTTATTCACATTTTTGTTATCCTCTTTCTGAAAGAGAATTCTCTTTAACTTTACATTTACATAGTGTTATATAGCTCACTATATTTTTTATACTTTTATAGGAGCTAAATTGAAAATTCTTATAAGCTTCTTTTTTCACTATATCATATGAAAAGAAATAAGTTAGACATAAAAAGATCAAAAAAGGAAATAATATCCGTATTGTTTTTAATTACTTTTCTAGCTTTTTCTTTCTTAACAACCACAACCTATAATGCATCTGTACAAACAAAGACTCCAATAAAGCATATAATAGTTATAATGTTAGAGAACTATGCATTCGACGCAATTTATGGTACATACCCTTTTGGTTATCCACCCATTGTTAACAATATAACTCTCTCGTTGATGAGGCCAGTAAACTATATTTACAATATGTCACTTGTAACTCAGTTGAAAGCTGATGGTGGAAATATTTCATGGATCTCTTAACCTACAAAGGTAAAGTATATCATCCATATTATGCAAACACCACAACGCCAAAGAACCCTGGGGAAGGTTATGATAAGTATCATATAGACTGGAATTATGGCAAAATGGATGGTTTCATCAACGGCTCTGGAGTGCAGTCATTAGTTTATTTATCATATGAACAAGTGCCACTCTTGTGGGACTATGCAGAGGAGTATGTTCTCTTTGACAATTATTTCTCATCAACCCTTTCACTTACAGTACCTAACAGAATAGATTTAATTACTGGTTTCCTTGCTCCAACTAACTCCGATGCTCCTCAATTTGGCATACTCCCATTAAATACCAGCATTCTGTATCAGCTTTCAAAATACAACATTAGCTGGGGGTGGTACGAATATGGTTATTCAAAAGACTATCAGCTCCTCTCTCCAGACCTATACTTAGGTTATAACAATACTGCACCGCTACCGGTAAGCATGTTAAAAGGTGCAAACGCTTGGAACTCCCACTATTACGACTTAACTGATTTCATAAAGCAAGCTAAGAACGGGTCTTTACCAGCGGTATCCTTTGTAATGGCTACTGGGATGATGGGATATGATAATCACATTCCGGGTTATGATATGCATCCACCCTACAACACCACGTTAGCAATGCTCTTCTTAATGGATGCTATAAACAGCGTAATGGAGGGACCAGATTGGAGCTCCTCGGCTATATTTATAACATTTGATGAAGGAGGAGGATTTTATGACCCAGTTCCTCCACCTCTTATGTATGGTAATGGAAGTCAAGTATTTGACCCCGCAATAACTAAGTACTTACCAGGGTATTTCACACTAGGACAAAGGATACCTTTGCTAATAATTTCACCTTATGCTAAAGAGGGATTCATCGACAATTACACAGCATCGACTTACTCCATATTAGCCTTCATAGACTATAACTTCAATATGCCTTATCTTACGCCAATAGTAAAAGAGTTAGGTTATCAGTCAATTCTATACGCCTTTAACTTCTCTCAGCACCCAAGACCTCCATTGATTCTAACCCCGGCAAACTGGACATACCCAGTGCCTCTTCAATACCCAATACATTATGGATATGTGGCAACAATAAACAATAATTACTCCACATATCAAATGCTTTATAAAGCTATGAGGATGAACTCAACTTATACTCCTCCAAAGTACTTCTTAGTAGCTAATGCAAATACTCCTACCACAACGACTACTACAACGAGCATTGCAAAAACAACAACCACTGTGAAAGCAACCAGTAAAACCGGTGATAATATTATGCACTACGTAGGACTAGCATTAACTTGGGTAATCTTAGTTGGCGGAATAGGGTACGTGGTCTGGAATAGGTTCAGGAGAAAGTAAATTTTCTTTTTTATATCTTTCTACACAGACGTAGTCACCTACTATAAATTAAGTTTTGATTGTTCAAGTAGCGTTATTGAGTTAGTGAAATTTTAGTCCTTTTTCCCATTAATTAGATAATCAGTTTTATAACAGTTCGACTTTCAGTTATACCTATATAATTTATCTATCTTTACATTTTCTTAACGAAACGGTTTCGAACTTGTTCTTAGTTAGCTCTAGTCATAAGTAGATAATCATGCAAAACTATAATGATAGAATCTGATTTTACCGTTAGCGTTGGTTATTTCCTTTAAGTAAAAACTTTTTAGGTTGCTTTCAATATTATTCGTTCTCCTTTTTTACGGTAATATAATAACTTTTAAATCATTTTTCATATTGATTGGTAGCTTACAAAGATACCTTGTTGAATATCACATGGAACAGTCACATCATAGAATAATTAACTTAAACCTTTTTATCTTGATCTAGGATATTCTTTTTGTAATTCAAATTGTGAGTTTAACATAGGTCATCTCAAACCCAAAACTCTTAAAAACGTTTTCTCTTAAACCAAATTGTCGATGAATAGAGATATAGGGAAGAACGCGGAAAGAGAGCTAGTTTCAATACTGAGAGAGCAAGGTTTTAATGCTGTAAGGATACCCACATCAAATTCTTCTCCGAATCCATTGCCTGATGTCTTTGCTACAAAAGATAACTTATTGCTAGCAATTGAGTGCAAAAGCACTTGGGAAAACAAAGTTAAAGTGAAAGAAAAGCAAGTTAGAAAGCTGTTTGATTTTCTGTCAATGTTTACAACTATGGAAGGGATTCCTCTAATAGCAGTCAAGTTTAAGAACATCCATGAATGGAGAATATTTATATTGGAAAAAGTGGAAGAAGTCATTGTTACGGCTGAGAATACTAAACCTATCGAGGCTCTTTTCATAAATGAATGGAATGAAGAAAAGGAGAAAAATCCGTTATCAATTTAAGAAATAGCAATTAGCTCAATTTACAGATTCTTTTATCGAGAACTTTACAGTGCATAAAGGTTTATTATATCTACTTTAAATAAAAAAGCATTTTAACTTTTTAAAGGAAAATATTCTAGCTTATATATTTATTTGCTTTATTTATATATGGCCTCTTTTTACTACTATGATTACAGTTGCTAAAAGTATTGCCAGAGCAATTGGAGTCGTTATGAATATTTCCATATTGGATGAGGATGAATTAGCTGTAAACTGAAATTGAGTTATTAGGAATCCAAAGTTGTTTATTGGAATTAATGTAAGGCCAACTTCTGAAGGAGTAACTGGAGAGTAGAGTGATATAGTAAACTGTGTAGTAGTAGAATTGACATTTGATAGTTTAATTTTAATATTATTTTCCCCTTGAGATAGTGTCACTGGTAAAGAGATTTGTTGTTTATCATAGCTTACAACTAACACTAGGTGAACTGTAGTGTTTAACCCGTTGTATATCTTAATTTTTAAGTTATGTCCGTCTAGTTTTGCACTTTCAACTTTGATTAAGTTAAACTGTCCTTTCACGGTAGAAATTATTGTTGATGTATAAAGTAGTGCTTGCTCTTTAAACCATATTGGTCCATTTGCTGGTGGTCCAGTTTGCCAAGTCCAGTCGCTTCCTTCTGCTACATAAAGGTAGTTCCACAAGGTATCAACTAGGTTTGTAGAGTTTGGAGTTTTATTAAATAGAAGCTGGACTAACGGTGAGGCATTTGCACCTATTGCAACGGTATAGGCTACTAAATATTCCCTAGCTAAAGACACATTCTGCCATATCTCAGTCTTTCCAACATAACCATTATTCCAGTAATTTAAGTTAAGATCCCAAGAACTAACTGGCAAGTTAGTTATGATGCTTGTTGGCTTGTGAGTTAGAATTGCTTGGTTTGCGGTCTGTGTAATTAACCATTGTCCTTGATATTCTGATAAAGCTTGATAAATAGCATACAAGTCTTCAGGCCCAGTTGTTGGGTTAAAGATTAATGGATTTTCTCCGTCAAGCGCTACTGTTACTACTCCTCCTGGGTTATTCATGTATATCTGAGCCAATTGCTGTATTAACTCCTGCGCGGTAAGCTGAGGAGGCTGGCTAAAGAACTTAAAACCAAATTCGTTGGACAGCGTAGTATTCCTAAACAAGACTACAATTGTTTGACCTAAGTTGTTCTCTACTATAAATGGTTGATCCGGATTTAGCGTACCATTGACTGAAGTTACGTAAGGGAGAAAAGCTTGTTCATCAAGTATTGTGTAGGATATGTTGCTCTCGTTATATAAACCCACTAAGTCCATATCAAATGCCATTTCTGGAGTCCAAGTACCGTTAGCCCATATTCCAAAGACTTCATGAGTTAAGTTCTCACCCATCCTTATCTGTGCTAGAACATCACCCCAATAACCATCTTGAAGTAGTAAAGGCTGAAGTGGATGATAGAATGGTACTGTTAGCACATCAACTTTACCTTCTTTTGCTAACTCTTTATATAAAGTTAGTGTGAAGTTCACAGCTTTAATGTCATGGGTCACATTAACTCCAAAATTAGAAGTAAAAGTAGCATTAGGTTCGTGCAAAATGGTCTCCCATTGATATAGAAGGACTGGAGTAAAGTCGATCGTTACGCTTACGTTAAATTGCTTTATAAGTAATGCTTGTAATTCGTAAGAACCTACTAAACTTCCGTTCCACATGAAGTCTTGCCCAGTATGCAACCAGACCCAAGGTTGTTCCCAAGTACCGTTGGGAGCTACATAGAGAGGTTGATGCATATTCCAAACAATTACGAGGCTTAATGGCTTCTTTCCCGTGGTGTTTAAAACGTATAAAGCTGGTAATGTTACTTCTCTTTGAAGAGTTCCGTTAGAGTAAATGTTAAGTGTTGGATAGTAAATACCTTGAGGAATGTTTGATGTTGGTATAGTTACGTTAACTTGATTGTAGCCTGAGTATAAAATTGTTGAAAAGTTGAATTGATAATTCAACACTTGTATTGAAAGTGACGAGTTTACCGAATTTGAGTAACCGTTTTTGAGGTAAATCGAAATGATAGCATTTTGTCCTTGAACATAAACAAATCTATTGTATGTCGCATTTATAAACTGTATAGGAGAATATACGTCTTGTATTGCAAAGTTTTGTCCATTATTAGAATACCAATGATTTGTTGTTAAATCATGATAAACCCATTGGATCCATTGCCCTGGAGAGAATGGGCCTAAAAGAATCGAATAGTTCCCCCACAGCGGGTTATAATTCATTAACTGATCAGTTATATTTGTCCATGGTAATCCAGTTTGAGGACCAGTAGTTAGACCATAATGTATATCAAATTCGTCCGGTGCTCTGCCAACAGCAGTAATTAATATTGATCCATTTTGAAGTACTGTAGCGTAAGTTTGTCCAACGTTGGGCGGATTAACTTCTAAGTTCCAGTTCCAGAAGGGATGATTCTCATAATTTATCCATTGCCCTGTTGTATTATCATAAAACACCCATGCTATCCAAGTTCCATTATTAAATGGTCCTATAGTTACACTGAAGTTTTCCCCATTCCATGCCATAGGTGAGTTGAAAACTTGTGACCATGCTTGTTGTGGTCCATTTTCTATTCCATAATGCAAAGTGACGTTATTATTCTCTGGTATACCGGAATATAAAAACTGTTACATATCCGTTGCTTGTAACACTGAAATTAACATTTATTGATTGAGATGATGTCACAGGAGTCGTTAGAGGTAATATTAGACTAAATAGTAGGACAGTTACTATGAAGTACTGAATAAAACGTACTTTCATAACTAATAGAAAAAAATTTATTATTATAAACTTTTCTGTTCAGTACCAAGAATAATTCAGTCACATTGATTATTCTATAATTTCAGTCAAAAATCAGATTTATGCAAATAAGGATTTTGATATTATTTATCATATTAGTAGTAAATACTGAATTATGTATTATTATAAATAGACAGTGATATAAATACTTTTAGTTCAGTATAATCATACATAAGGTTTTTAAATAGCTATATAGAGAATAAAGTATAGGTGAATGGTTTTGGGTAAAAATAGAAAGCTTAAAGGTGTATCCGGTACAGTTATAGCAATAATAGTAGTTATTATAATAATAATAGCTGCTGTTGGAGTGTATGTGGTTATGACATCACATCATCCTACATCCACAACTTCTACAACCAGTTCCACGACAACATCTACAACTACTACATCCACGACAACTGCTCCACCTCCTAATACAAGTAATCCACAGTCTTTAATGCAGTTAGTTGGTTTAACTTCAGCCCCTTCAACTCCAGTTACTATAACTGTATGGAATAGTTATAGTTCATCAGAAAATCAGGCATTTAATCAAACTCTAGCACAATTCGAACAAGAATTCCCGTGGATACATGTACAAGTAACTTATGGCGTTGGTGTTGGTACTTCACAGTTCGAGACGGCAGCAAAAGCTGGTCAAGCCCCTATTGTTTATAGAGACACTAGCGACTCCGGCGGTGCACTATTTGCGGCTGGTCTAGTTCTTAACTTATCACAATACTTACCACCAAGTATAACCTCACTTTACGTACCCACTGCTATCAATGATTGGATATTAAATGGTTCAATTTACGGTTTGCCAGACGATATAAACTATATCGTTATGTTCTATAATAAGCACTTTGTACCTTATGCTCCTAATACTACTGATCAGCTAATACAAATAGCCGAACAAGTTAACACAACATATCATGTATGGGGTATTGCGTATGGTGCAGGTAACGAATATGGTTATAGATTTGCTGCGTGGTTTGCAGGCTTCGGTGGACAAATTTTCACAACTAATGCCAAAGGTCAAATTATACCAGCCTTAAATAGTACTGCAATGATTAATGCTCTGCAATTCTGGTACAACTTAACTTACGTATATCATATTAATTATTTAGCACCAACAACCGGTGCTGGAGGAGTAGAAGGTCAGTTATTCATTACAAATAAGACCGCAATAATATTTGATGGACCTTGGGATCTTGGTGCTTATCTACAAGCATTAGGCCCCAACCTAGGAGCCGCACCATTACCGGTAGTTAGCCAGACTGGTCTAAGAGCTGCACCATTCATAGGATCAACAGGTTGGCTAATTGCTACACCACAGGCAAGTGGAGCTTCTCCAATGCAGATAAAAGCTGCATTAATATTCATCCTTTATGTAACTAACTATCAATCAGACTTAAGATTATGGAATGTTGCACATGATATACCAGCTAATATGCAAGCATACAACGAGGCATTAACCCAGTTGAAAGAAGGCCAATTGCAACCAGCATACTTAAACCAGATAATGGAAGGGATATTAGAACAAGCTCAATATGGCCAGAAATTCCCCAACATTCCACAAATGGCTTACTACTGGAACTCATTCCATCAATATGCTACTGAGTTCTTCGCCCAGAAGATAAGCGCTACTCAAGCAGCCCAAGGAATGGAGCAAGCATTTATTCAAGCACTAATACAAAATGGCTTGCTTTCAGTTATATTACCTCCACCACCAATATTCCTAGTTTTATACACATTATCAATGTTGCTAGTTCCCGCAGTATTAGTTTCTGGAATTAGAATAAGGAAGTGGTAAGACAAAATGAGAAAAGATAAGTTAATTAATTTTTTATACATTCTTCCTATTCTTGCAGTAACTATACTTCTATTCGTCCTACCAGTTATATATTCGGTTTATATTTCATTTACAAACTTAAGTCTTTTACATTTTCTAAAGTACAGTTTTATAGGACTAAAAAACTACATCATTATATTTAAATATGGATATTTCACACAACTGCTAGAAAACACTTTGATATGGACTTTAGGTAGCTTAGTAACAATGATGAGTTTGGGATTTGCTCTAGCATTAATCCTTAATCAGCGAGACCTAAAGGGTAAGACAATATTTTATGCAATCTTAATTCTGCCTTGGGCTTTCCCAGGGTTTATATCAATATTAATATGGCAAGGTTTATGGGTAGATCCTTATGGAATGATGAATAGATTGATTTTACCTATGCTCCATTTGCCTCATATAAACGCTTTAACATCAACTATTGACGCTTGGATCGAGTTAATAGTTACTAACGATTGGCTATCTTTCTCGTATTTTATGACTGTGTTTTATTCTGCGCTTCAAAGCATACCGAGGGAATTATATGATATTGCTGAACTTGATGGGGCAGGAACTTTTACAAAGTTCTTTAGGATTACACTGCCTTTACTGAAAAAGACAATTGCCTTTGTCTTTATATCAAGCTTTGTCTTTACATGGAACAACTTTTACCCAATTTTCGTATTAACTGGTGGAGGACCGGGAATTTCCACGGAAACTTTTATAGTTTATGCATATCAAGAGGCATTTAGTTATAGCAATTTTTCATTAGCAGCAGCATGGTCTGTTATTTCAACTTTATTTACAGCTATTTTAGGCATTATTGTTATAAAATACACACACATTTTAGAGTCTTTTACATGAGGTGAGAAAAATGGCTTTAAAACACAAAATATTCAAAATTTTAAGGTTAGCAATCTCATACGCAGTTTTAATTATAATGGCTTTCGCTTCTATCTTTCCTCTCTATTACGTCTTTATTACCTCTTTCAGCAATGCTCCAAACTTAATATCGTTAGCTGTATCCGACTTGTTACCAAAACACCTATATTTCACAGCCTATAAGGAACTATTTACAGCAAACTTATATGGAGGGACTTTCTTACTTTGGCTAAGGAATAGCCTGATTTTAGCAAGCGCCACTGCAATAATTTCTGTTTTACTAGCTTTAATAACAGGCTATGCATTGTCTAGATTAGATGTGCCTGCAAAGAAGACTTTAGCAATTTTCATTTACATTGTAACTTTCTTCCCATATACAGCCACAGCAGTCCCGCTTTATTTGTTATTTGCAAAACTCCATTTGCTTAACTACATTGGTCTAATTTTAGCTTATACACCCGGAACGTCAATTTTTGCTGCATTTATTGCTAAACTCGCTATCGACTCCATTCCACCGTCTTATGAAGAAATAGCAATGATTGATGGACTATCTAGGTTTCAAGCTTTCTTAAGAATAGTAATGAGGCTTGCTTTGCCAGTTGTTGCCTTAACTGCTATTTTAGGCTTTAGTGGTGCTTATTTGGATTTTGCGTTGGCTTATGCATTTATATTACCTGATGTAAAAGAGTGGACAGCCACAATAGGTTTATATTACATGGCTGGTTTGTTAAATTATGCAAGTGCGCCAGCATATAATTTATTTGCTGCTGGAGCAGTAATAATGGGGGTGCCTTTAATGGCTTTATTCATAGTTTCTCAAAGATTGATGACAAGAGCATATAGCAATTTAGCAGGGGTGAAACAATGACAGTCTATGTTAAACTAGAAGACATATGGAAGACATTCGAAGAGAAGAAAAGAAAGACAGAAGTACTCAAGGGGCTAAACTTAGAGGTGGAAAAAGGGGAATTTGTAGTTATATTAGGTCCTTCTGGTGGAGGAAAAAGCACAATTTTAAGGATAATTGCTGGGCTGTTAAAGCAAGACAAGGGGCATGTATATTTAAGAGGGCAACTAGTAGATGATTTACCATCAAAGGATAGAAATGTTGCAATGGTTCCGCAAAACTATGCACTTTACCCCTTCATGAGTGTATTTGATAATATTGCCTTTCCACTAAAGGTTCAACATAGGCCTAAAGAAGAGATTAGACAAAGGGTAATAGAGGTTGCTAAGATGCTAAGAATTGATAACTTGCTAGAGAGAAAGCCATCTCAGCTAAGTGGAGGGCAAATGCAGAGAGTTGCAATTGCAAGGGCTTTGGTTAAGGGTGCAGATATAATATTAATGGATGAGCCTTTATCAAACCTAGATGCACAAGTTAGGGTTTTAGCTAGAGAAGAGCTAAAAGAGTTGCACCGCAAATTGGGAACAACAACAATTTACGTTACTCACGATCAAGTTGAGGCTTTAAGTTTAGCATCAAAAATAGCAGTGCTTCATGATGGGACAATTCAAGCCTATGGTCCCCCTATGGAAATATATAAAAGGCCAACTAACGCTTGGGTTGGTAGCTTCTTAGGGAATCCCCCTATGAATATAATAAAAGGTGAAGTTGACAGCAATTCAATAATTATAGAAAACTTCAGATTGGGTATACCAAAGGACTACAAGGACGTGGTAAAAAATAAAGAGAAAGTGTTAGTTGGAATAAGGCCAGAAGACATGGAGATAAGTAATAATGGTGTGTTAGAAGGTACAATAGAGATGGTTGAGGATTTGGGGGCTTACAAAATATTACACGTGAAGATTGGAGATAATATAGTTAGGGTATTGGAGAAATCAATTTCTACGAGAGAAAGAGGAGAGAAAGTTAGAATATCTGTGGATGTTGACAATATGGTGCTTTTTGATGCATCAACAGAAAAGAACCTATTACTTCAGCAACAAGGCGTAAAAAAGAATTGAAGAAGTTCTCTTCTTTCATTTTTCTTACTCTACTCTTCATGTCGTTTATTGTTGTTCCAATTTCTTTTTCTTATGTTCCTAAATTCTCTACTTATTCTTCTCCCTCCTATTTACTCTTAAACAACTGGGAAAACCAATCGGTCTGGATCATAACTGGGGTAAAAGTTCCAAACCCTGTACTCAACGGTTTTCCACTTTACAACTCTTCAATTAGAAACCTCTATGTTGCACCTTATGGCATACTTAACTTCACTCTATGCTTTAACGTAAACGTTTCTTCTGCTTTTCTTACGTTGCAGAATGAAGTGATGTTGCTGACTAATCACGGTAACATCTCTTTAATAACGCCACCTAAAACCCCTTACATAATCATGTTAATAAATGCAAACTCAACCTTTTCCATGACCATTTCTACTAACTCAACCTATACGGAAAATGCGACTACATTGAAAATAAATTCAACACCAGTAATCTATGTTTCTACTAACTCAACTATACAAAACGGGAAAATAAATGTCGGAAAGGGCTACTCATATGTTGAAATAAGTGTTAACAGCAAACCTAATATGATGATAAATTCTCTAATCAAACTAAATAATGAACAAGTTGAACGTTGGTTAAACTCATCTAAATCACCTAAAGGTCTACCAACAACCTTGATGAATGAATATTACCTTTCTTTACTTCTTATAAAGGATGACCAAAACCCCTCTCTTGGTATATTTACCGCTTCTCCTTCTCCAATATATTTATACTCTTGGGTTAGGGATTCTTCTTTAACAGCAATGGCTTTACAAGAGGCTGGACATTACAACTCAGCTCTTAAATTCTGGCTTTGGATGAATAAGGCAAAACAGCTTCAACTTGGAGTATGGTACACACGATATAACTTTTACAACGGAGAGCCAGACACAACATTTGGAATCCCCGAACTTGACAGTATAGGACTCTTTGAAATCGGCGTATATGATTACTATAACTTAACCGGGAATATCACATTCCTCAAAGAGGTTCTTCCGACTGTTGAAAAAAGTGTTGAGTTTCAAGTTTCTCAAATAAACCAGTCTAGGTACAGTCTTATTCCTCAAGATCTCAGTGTTTGGGAAGACAGAAATGCTTATCATTTTTGGACTGAAGCATTCAACGACCTTGGTTTGTTGGCAGTCAGCAAAATCTACAAGGCACTTGGCTTCACAAACTATACGTCTCTGATGAAAATTGAGGAAGAGCTAAACCAAAGCATAATGGAAAACTTCTGGAGTGGAAGTTATTTTGCTTCAGCTCTAACTACTTCAGTAGTCTTTGAGAACGGAAAGAGTGAAACAGTTCTCTCTCCAGAACCGCCATCAGTAGACTCAGCTACGCTATTGCCAATGGACTTTGGATATTTGCCTATAAATTCAAATTATTCCTTGAGTAACCTAGAAAGTGTCAATAAAACACTGCATGTTGGAGGAGGTTTAGCTAGGTTTCCCGGCGATCTTTACCATTATTCCCTATCTCTTTATGACGCAACAGCTCCAGATCCTCCTTGGATAATAACCACAATGTTTGAGGCTCTCTACCTTGAAGAAGTTGGAAACTACAGCAAAGCTTTAAGCCTAATGGAGTGGGCTTATGATCACTCCCAGCACGGTCTATTACCAGAAGCTATAAATCCTAAGCCAGAGTACTCATTACCTACAACTTCTCCATTAACTTGGTCATCAGCCATGTTTGTTGTAGTTGCGTTAAATTACAAACCAACGACGAGCAGTAGTGTTACAAGTACAACTTTGCCTTCAACTGTTAGTCAAAGTGCCTCTTTGACTATGCTTGTTATCGTTAGTATCGTTATAATAATTATAGTAGCTGTAGTGCTAATAATTACAAGAAAAAGAGGAAAATAGAAACAAAGGGGTTGCGTCTTTTTATCTATCAAAGTTTATTATTTCTTATGACTAAAGATAAGTATGGAATGGGAGGAACACTTAAAGAACACGATAGACCTAATCGCTGAAGCTAAGAGAAAGTATCAGCTTCCAGTAGATAATGAAGGAAATCCGGAGCACGTATTAGACGAAAGTGATAAGATAATGAGCGTAAAAGCTTTAGGAGACGTCACTCCTCACGTTTTTCCCATAAACTATTTTCATGCAAACAGAAAAATTGCATCATTAGACTCTTCCTCCCGTTACCTCCGCGATTTATCTGTAAACACTTGTATTGTAGGTCTTTCCGTCTACAGTAACGTCAAAGGTTTTATCTTTGGTCCAATAAATGTGAAAACACCTTATATGGGGATAAGCAGTTACACCCAATTTTTGAAAGATATTGAGAAGAACTTACCCTCCCCCTTAATCAGAGTTAAAAACAAGATCGATTACTATTACGTTAATGAGCCTGGTAATGAGTATAAACTAGATGATATTGCAGACGAAATAAGGACTGAATCCGAGACCGCTGGTTTGCAAGAGGCTGTAAAAGATCACGAGTATGTAATAGCTGACGGCCCAATTTATCCAACTCCCCTTGAGCTGACTGAAATAATATCACTAGATACTGAAGCGAGGAAAATGCACAGGGTAGCTTACGGAACGCTGGTTAACGAAAGGATACAGATTCTTAACGAGAAAGTTGTGGGAGTTGTGAAGAGGCTTGAAAACTCCAAGAAACTCTATTCGGTAGAAGAGATAAAGAAGATAGTAGGGAATACAAATTTTAAGGACGTCACAATTCTAGAAATGTTAGAGGAAAAGTATTGTAAATCAGACTTTCCGCATATATGTGTTATAGGTCCTTTTAAAATAGAGTACAACTTGAAGGTAGACCACGATGGAAAAATCATTCTGGGCAATACTCCACCTAAATACTCATACTACGTGATCATAAGAAGAAACAAAATGGTTTATCCAACTTTTCTTAGGTTAGAAAGTATAAGTGAAAAAATGATGAGAGAACCAGAAGATAATGAATATCTTCATGTCGTTTTGTCTAGCATAAGTGAGAAGACGCTATTACCAACTTACATTGAACTTGTAGATAGGATGAGTAAAAAAGTAACTAAAGCTATGTTCGTATACGCTTTTGAGTTAGCTTCAGGGAAATTAAACATTGTACATGATGATAAACTAACTTACATAAGGGACAGCACTGAGGGAACATGAGTAGAGAGATAGTTGTCAAGTGATCCGGGTTTAGATGTATCTAAGAAAGAAAAGGAGAAAAAGAAGTTAATCACGTTAATCGCACTAAGAAAAAAGCTGTTTGTTTTACGTCCCTTCATCTTCTCCATCTAACAAAGTCACTATAGGTACTTCCTTAAACCTCAATGAGTTAACTATGGCCATACCAGGCTGAGCGTATTTGAGAAAGTCCTTGAACTTCTCCATCCCTAAACTGTTCAGCACATGTTCATCATTTCTCATCACTACTTTAGTGTTTGTTAGCTGTACCACAAGTGGATTTAAGTCATCTGGCACATGAGTGGCTAAGATTACTCCAATATTTCTCACTCTTCCTAACCTCATAATTCTATTTATCAACCCTTCAACTACGTCTTTCGCAACGTCCTCCCTATTTGTTTGAGGGAAGTATTCATGAGCCTCATCCATAATTATAAGGGTCAAATCCCCTCCTTTATGTGTCTGCTGATACTGTGAATCTTTCCACCAAAAGAAGTCATCAAGGATCTTATAAGCTACTGTAGCTACAGCTTCAACTGAAGCTGATTTATTCATAACCCATGTAAGGTCAACTATAGCATCATCATAATCTGAGAAAACCTCACCTGGTAAGAAGTCATAAGTACCTGGTACTGAAAATATGCCATATCTCTCATAAGCCTTTAAGACCCTAACTATTACGTCCTTGGTTGTGTGATAAATCTCCAAGTCCTTTATAGCTGACCTAAATGCTGTTCCGGTGTTTATATACATAGTCCTTCTGTTGTTTTTACTATCGATAACTACAATTGGTTCTGTGTTGTTGGTTGAGGGGAAAATCTTTCGAGAAGTACTAGAAATTTTACTTAAGTTTAAGTTTAAGGTGTTGGCTAAATCATCAAGGTTGACATATAAACTGTCAATTAACTTCCCTGGGGTAAGATGATCTCTCATAATGTTGTTGAAGACATAATTCGTTATATCCTCCTTTTTCTTTTGATCACCACCAATAAACTCAGCAGCTTCATCAAGAGCCTTCTCTATTTTCTCAAACGTCTTTTCAATTATTGATCCCCAGTACATTGAAGCTCTTGATGTAAAATACGGAGTTATCTTATCGAATTCCTCTATGTTAGAGTAAAAGTTAATTGAGTAAGGGACCACGAACACCTTGCTATTACCACATAAAACTTCAGCACCTCTTTTAACCACGTCAACACTATTACATCCATACCAATTCGCAAACTCTTCAGCGTGGTCTTTAACAGAAATCTTGTGAGTGTCTTTCTCATAAATAACTGGCATAACAACTGCGAATTTCTCCTTCTTTTTCATTAGGTGATAGACAAAATCTCCTTGTCTGTCGAAAACCAGTGTCTTCTTCCTTGTGGGGTTGGTGATTATATTCTTTAAAAGAGTAGTCTTTCCAGAGCCAGTAGTACCAATAACTAAGATATGGTGAGTTAAGGCTTCTTCGTCTAATTTAACCACTGCGTCAATTGTGTCACCACCAGAGTAGATTTTACCAATCGAAACACCAGATGAAGGGATACTTAGTAGGTTTTTAATCAAAGTGGGATTTGGGATGAACACGGGAGATTGAGGGTCTACTGGAGAAACGGCCGGTCTTATCTTCTTTAAGCTCCACTTTTCGTCCTCAAGGGAATATTCAGCCTCAGCTATAGGTTTAATCTCTACATATGCAGGAGTCATAATAGTTGATGGGTCTTCTTGGTAGCTAACTTCTTGGATACCCATCCTTGCTAGAACATCTGACCTAGAAATAGAATAGACTTGACCTAAAATAATAACTGGGCGGATAATGCTCCTTATTGCTAAGTATTGTCCACGCTTAATGTCTGCATCTACGTAACTGTTGAAATCAACATCGATACCAATGTATTCACTATCATTTATAATTATGTCACGATAACGTGTAACTCTTCCAACAAGTTTTCCGTTTTCGGAAGCGTGCGACTTTGCTTTATTAAGTAAATTTGATAGGTTTTCTCCCATAGGTATTAGTTTAAGTTAAAGAATTTAAATATAACTCCAAGGAGAATAGAAAAATGAAATAGTAATTTTTCGTTATCTGTGAAAAATCTTGTATCAGCATTTACTGTATTCACCGTATTTAACATATTTTTTATATTAAGGTAATACGAATTTTTCACATATGTGGAAAAATAGGTAAGTATATTTCACGTTTGCGTAAAAGTATTAAGAGTTTTTCAAGGAAGAAATGACGTTGAGTGAGACGTTTCTTAGATCGATGTTGAAATTTTATTATTTAATTAGATGGGAATATAGACTGAATTCTTTTTATAACGACGATTGAATTAAGTGAAGTTAGTTTATAAGTCATGGGTTTTAGTAGTGACTGCGTTGAAAAATGTTCAAGCATATTGCCAATAGTTACTTTATGTCAATACACGAGAACTTAAAGAGGCGATCAACAGATTAACTAGCATTTAACATTAAATAAATTGGAAAGAAGTATAAAATCTCAATGGTAAATCGATAAAGAATGATGATAAATACTCCCTCTTAGTTCTAAGAAGTGTACTTTATTACGTCTTAGTAAAAAATGCGTTCAAATGTCTTAAGGAAGAAGGAGGAATGCAAATTGACAGTTTGTAAGGTCTCTAAAGTCGTTCAGCTTTTTAGACGGGAACGTAAGTCAGAATTTGATAAGAGATCGTAACAGTTTCTTTATTCCTCTGTGCACTCTCCCATTTATTAGGATATCCTTCACACATGATTAAAGCCGTATATAAAAACATTGTGTTGTATTTCAAAGACAAGGAAGCTTTGACATTCTTTATGAGGAAATATAACATTTCAGAGGACGAAATAAAAATCGTCAAAGAAGACCCTTTATAAACTCCTTTGTTTTTTCGTCTTCCACGAAAAGGTAAACTCCTTTTATTCCTCTAGTTAGCATAACATAGTATCTGTTCTTTAAGAGTCTAAGTCCTAGCTCTTTATTACGTTTAGCTATGTACTTTAACCCGTACTTAGTTCCACCTACATAGTCAGTAATAACGGATGGGTTTATCTCCCATTTTCCTCTCCAAATCATGTCTCTACCCCAAACCAAACCAACATACTCAGCCTCAAACCCTTGAGCACCATAGACAGAAGAACATTTGGAAAGATCTCTTTTCTTCTCTTTTGCCCAATAAGCTGGATAGTCTTTCTTCTCATCCATTAGCCACTCCACTCTGTCTTTTCCTATAATATTGCGTAGATTAACACCCTTGTACAAGTCAATTTCTGGTCCAATCCTTACGTTTTTCTTTGGGTCTTTTCCTTCTTTATCTCCTTCAGTTTCTGTAAAAGCACAGATAAGGGCTCTGTCACTCTTTTCCTTAAGTGCGCTTAACAAGTCCTCAACTCTTTCAAAGACTTTAAGTTCGATGCCAAGGTCTTCCGCTCTCTTGGGTTCTCTCCACAATAAACTCCTAACCCACTCTAAGTAATTCTCGTTCTCTCTATAAGCTGAGTGGAGAGTGTACTCCAAGGGATCTTCAGCATACTTCAAAAAGTTCTCCCTTGTACCAGATTCTTCACCTATAAGGATCTGAGAGTCGTCGTAGAAAAGAACTCTCACTTTACCTCTCCTCATTGCGATCTCAATATTGCTCTCCTTCATTCTCTGAGCTTCATCAAATATCACTAGGTTGACGTCCTGGTCAAATTTAGGTTCGGCGACTCCAGTACCGAAACCTGTAGAATAGAACATGATTGCTCCACTGACTTCGCGGAGTACATATCTTAATGTGTTCAGCAGTCGGTTGTTTTTGTAAGCTAATACTGTTCTGTACTTTCTCTTTAAACCTTCGAAAAGGAGTGTTAAGGCAACTAAAGTTTTCCCAGAACCGCTCTCTCCTCTAACTAGGAAAGTCTTCCCTTCACCATTTTCTAACGCGGAAAGCACGTTGTCTACAAGCTTAACTTGTTCTTCACCGAGACCATAACCTCTTGACAGCAAAACTTGAGATGCGTTGTTTAACATCTCTTTTCCATTCTTCTTTAGCAACTCAACTAAGGAGTCGCTGATATACAGTTTTCCGTTAATAACTTGTCTAATTCTCTCCTCCTTTGAGGGGGTAAACTTCTCAACCACCTCTTTTAGCTCTTCACGGTCAGTTATTACTTTACAAGGCAATGAGGGAAGCTCAACAGCGTTATAAGCAACGACAACCCCATCAAAATTGATTCTGGAGGAGTGAAAATAGTTTAGCTTATTTACGTAGTTTTGAAGCTGATAACAAGGGTTTATTTCCTTTTTCCCATCAGCCTTAACAAGGTAATCATTTATCACCTCAACCCTTCTCCACCCTTTCATCTCAACAACTAAGCCCTTTGTGTCATTTACAAAGACAAAGTCTGCTCTCTCTCCAAAGATTGGCAGTTCAGCGATGATAGGTAAGTTTATTCCAGCGTGAACAAGAAAGTCCAAACTCGATTTCCAAGCATTAATTTGCTCTTTCTCTGGTTCTTTGCCATAAGTGACTTCAAACTCCCTCACTAAGTCATCAGCAGTAATCTTTTCCGGAAAAGAGACAAGTGGTAATACCATATTATTAAATAAGAGAGACTGTTTATAAGCTTATGACGTCTCTATCGAGGAAAAGATTACTCATCATCTCTTTCTTCTTATCAAAAGTAACATAACAAGTAAGATGAAAATCAACACAGCTACTGCAACAAGAAGATAATTTAGAGAGATAGTCAACTGTCCTTGTTGTTGAGTTGATTCGCTAATTAACATAGATGTCGAAGAAATAAGGGTCTTTGAGTGTTCTTGTGTCGTTGTAGATTGATTTTCAGTTGTTGTCTCTGTAGACTGGAATGTAGTAGTCGAACTAGTGATATTTTGAGTAGATTGAGTTGAAGTGTTAGTCGAACTAGTAGAAGTGCTTGTCTGACTCTGTGTTGATTCACCGTTGATTGTAATTGATACAGATGATCCAGCTAGGTTTACCGTGGTTTTACCTACAATCTCACCCGATGAGTTGTAAAGCAGAACAGTGTAATTTGAGGGTTCTAAGGTTAGATTAACAAGGTTATTAACGAAAGAGACGTTGAGATATTCCCCTTTTTGAATAGCTGAAGGTATACTAGAGTTAAATAACAACACGAACCCACTCTTCACATTTGTATGTATGGTGAGTGTAGAAACGTTCTTCTCAGTCCATAGCCAACCTGCATTCCCAGAACCAGAAGTTATAACAGCTATAGGTTCACCGTCAAAGAAAGTGAATTCGTCAACTACGTTGCCAACTCTTTCTCCAGTGATTGCCCCAAAATTATATGCACTAACTCCTTCTTGCCAATTATGCCCATTCCAATAAAAGAGTTGCATTGTCACGTTTGCTTCATTGACCATAGCAGTAGAAGAGTAAGCATAACCTCCCATAATAAGGCAAGTAGCGTAATAATGACCAGTTGGTGGATATTCACTTCCATTAACAAGGAAGTAAACATTTGAAATGTTTTCAACTTCCACAATTACATTATCATAATTTATCCATCCGCCATGACCATCGTTGTAAAAGAAGTGTAAGACAGTTTGGTTCTGTGTTGAAACGTTTACCATGAGGTAAATAGTAGTTGGTAAAGTTAAGTTAACCTCGTCCCTGGGACAGTAAGAATAAAAATACTGTCCATTCTCATAGCTAACAACCCCACTACCTTCAACGAATAATTGTGCAGGAGGAAGAGAGAAGTTCCAAATTGCGTCTTCAAACCACATTTCATGAGTTTCGGTGTTGTAAAAGGCGACGTTTTGTATCCAAAGAGCGTAAGTTTTCCCTTCTTCCTCATAGTGCAAAACAGTGTTTAGTTGAAAGGATACAGTGTAAGGCTGTGGCTTGAAGCTGTCTGTAGCCGATAAATTGTAGATCGTAATTATACCTAACCAAGCCGTAGTGTTTAGAGAGTATGTAGAATTATCTGAGTTTATCCCATAATAGCCAATGCCCATAGGAGCTGGCTCACTAGGAATGATAATTGAAATTACTATAGCAGGAAGTTGGAAAAGAAGCAATATGAAGAGTAAGGGATAAACTTTCATGTAAGAAAAAATAGTTAAGCAATATTTAAACATATTCATGATGATATAATAGTTAGTGATTTCTTTTTCTTACGTCAAGTACGTGTTATATGATCTTCTTTTAACCAGATAAATGCTATTCGCTGAATTTTACTTTTAGATAGATGTTTAACTTATAACTTTAAATAGTGATAAATAAACTCTTTCTGTAGGGCTTAAACTATTATATTAAAGATTGTGATAATGATAAAATTTCATGCTCTTGTTTCCCTTTGCTTTGAGAGAAAGTTTTGACACTCTACGTTTTTATAAAATTTAAACAAAACTATAGCAAAGTTTCTGTTGCTAGGTATTACAAATTCATTTCTTATACCTTGGTTTATGTGTAAATACTTATCTAAGGTTCATCTATCGATTTGCTCAAATTGTTGCTGTCTAATATTTCTTTTCATCTAAATTGTACGCTCATGAATTAGTAAATCTTAAATATTTCTTGTTCTACAATAAATAGTAAATTATGAAAATAAATATTTTATATTTGATAACGCTAAGTTTGTTGTTTAAGTTTTTCCTTTCTCTAACACAGTTTAAAATGGGAAATGAGGAGAAAGATAGAATAGTCCCACCTTGGAGAGATTATTAAGTAGTATATAAAACAAAATAGTGACGAGGGGAATTACTAGGTTATCATCAACCTTTCTTACTTTATACTCCGTGAAAGGAATAATTATAGCAAATAGAGGGTTTGTCATTGTAACAAGGACAGATACAACCCCTCCAATAATTCCTCCTAGAAAGCCTTTTACACTCTTTCCCTTAGATTTGACTCCAAATATAGCAGATAAGCCATCTACCCATGCCAAATAAAATGCTACAAAATACGGATTTATTCCTAGCAAAAGTCCTATCAGAGAGGAAACTAAAATTCCTATAACAAGCGTGAACGCTTCTCTTCCACTCCCATCTTTACTATATTCCTTCAAGAAGAAGCTGACTAACTCATTTCCTCTAATCATGTAGAGGAAAGCTCCTATAACCAGCAATAAGATCATGAAGAAAATCCCGTATAGAGGTTTTATGAAAGTAATATATCCTATTAAGCTTCCCAAACCTATATGTACTATCTTTCTATGCATTTCCCTCTTACTAAGTCTTTCAAATACTAAAATTCCAATGGAAGTGAAAACGTACGCTAATAGCACTTGTATTAAATCGTTAACACCACTTATTATTCTCAAATACCCAACGAATAAGGCGTAAATTAACCAAAGAGCTTTGAGGTAAGGGTTTTCATGTACGAAAAAAGGTATAATTGATAGAGATTCGGTTTCACTTGGAAATTCGTCAAGATAGCTCTGAACACCGATTCTAATAGTAAGTGTTATGGCAAGAGTTAGAAAAGTATATGAAAAGTATTTCTTTATTACTCTTTCCTCTCTTTTAATTAACCTTAACGCAAAGTCCACTAGGATGAGGGATAAAAGCAAACCAGAAAGGACATCAAAGGTATTTGACAACATTCTGACATAAGATCATTTTAGAGTTAAAAACTTCGTCTACATCTAATAAATTTCAGAGATTACAACAATAGTTTTTTGTTTTTTATCAAACACAGGCACTTACGCTTATGAAACATGTCTTTGATTGTTCGCAGTAGTAGTTTTCTATCTATTTCACAATTTTTAACTCCTCATATCAGTTGCATTAATAGCTACAGCTGTAGTGTTAACAGAAAATGGTATGCCAAAAGCTGTATAACCGACAAAGGTTACAGTGTATTGATTACCTAGTTGAAAACTTGCTGAAGTTGGTAACTCTATAATGTTTTCAGAGGTCTCGTTCGGCTTCAATGTAACATTGACACTCACAAACGTTTGATTGTTAATATTTATGTGATTTATGAAAACTTGAAAATTATTGTTGTTTATCAGAATGTATTGAAGGTAAGCTTTGCCAGAAGATGAATTAACCAATATTAACGCTTGTGCGTTTACATTCATACGTGTTGTTATAATGTTGATGATGCTCTGGACAAATAAATATAACATAAAGCCGAAAGACCCTAAAGCTACCACAAAAATAATTAGTGTTCCTAAAATAGGTGAAAGACCCTTTGTTTTTCTTTTACTTTGTAGCCTTTTCACCTCACTTCATTAATCTTAACTGTAAATGAGGTGGACAGAGATCGGTGAAGATAAAAATAATCTTGAGATGTTACTGTGTATATTTCAGTGTGTAGTTACGTGTCATCATTAGAATAATTAGAATCTAGGAAATAATTATAATATACATCTTAAAGAAAGTCTAGTAGCACTTTTATTATACTAGACTCATAAGCGGTCTTGAGCATAAAAAATTAGTTAAGGGGAGGATTAAAGAAGAATAAATGGTAACCTCTTTAAAAGAAATTAAAATTAGAAGTTATAGATAAGTTCGAAAGGAATTAAACATTAAGAGACTCTTCAGTTGAAATGAATCCTTTGCACAATACCTTTAGCTCTTAACGATGTACAACTAGCTTTCTATGTTAATTTCTTTTTGATGATTTATCAAATCTCATAGAATATCTTGTCTGAAGAGATCAAATAAAGGAAAATAGAAACCGGCAATGTTACTTGTCCTTCACTTTTGTTAAATTCATCTATTGTGAGCAAGTAGTCTACTTTTCCACTTTTTATCTTCTTCTTTTTCTCCCACTTCACTTCCACTGAGCTCCCTTTAACAAAGAAGTCAATCTCTTTTCCGCTCTTGAAGTGGAGATAAGAAACCTCATTATACTCCCTTGCAAGATGCTCTCCAACTATACCCTCAATTATATGCGGTACTTCCTCATTTTCCATGTCTTTGCCCGTGCTGTAAATTTTCATAACCCTAAAAATGAAAGGGTCAATGAAGTAAACTTTCTTCAAGCTTCTGTAGCTTGGTTTACCTCCTTCTTCTCCCTTTCTGAAAATTCTAACTAGATACAACTTCTCCATTATATCTAAATAGTCACTGACCGTAGAATGGGAGACAGCGAGTTCTTTAGCTATTGAGTTATCTGAGATTCTGCTCCCATAACTTTCAATGATCTTCCTTGTTAGAAATTTGAAGATGCTCTCTTTTCTCTCGCTCTTTAGGAACTCTGATAAGATAGCGTCCTTGTAAGCCTCGTAGAGTGACAAAGGATTATCAACAAAGGAAGTTGCAAAGAATCCACCCCTCTTGACGTACTCAAGTAATGCCTTGTTCAACTCAGCAATGTATGGTGATAGACGCAAAGCTACCTCATACATCTTCTCTTTATCTGTTACGTCAACTCTCGGTACATCAAGTCTCTTTACGAAAGTGTTAAAGTAAACTCTGAAATTGACGGGGTAAAATACAAATTTCTTAATTGGTCTCCCAGGTAACATTTCTTTTCTCAAATTTATTGATGAAGAGCCAGTGACATACACCAAAGAGTTGTTGAGGTAACCAGCGTTAAATAGGTGGAGTAAAGCAACGTTCCAATCACTTATCGAGGTTACCTCATCAAGAAATATGTAAGCTTTTTCCTTGTTCACTATCGTTCTGTACTCGTTAATCAAAGAGATTAGCTCATCCTTTCTGGAAAGGGCATCGCATGAAAAGAAAAGGATTGAATTAGAGTTTACATTCTCGTCTTCTAACAAAGATTTAATTGTTGTCTTTAAGAATGTAGTCTTTCCTACCTGCCTAGGGCCTAAAATCAAAGCGTTTTCCCCTATATGTGGTATCACAACCTTAGCTTTCTTTACATGTTGATCTTCAAATATCTTGTTTTTATCTGTCCACCAGGGGTTTTGAAAGCTCATCTGAGAGATGTATGACACATTATAATTTTACTGGCAAGTTTAATATAAATTTTGCTAGTATACTGTCAAGTTTTCCGGAAAACTTGATAAAAAAGAATCAAAATTCACGTTTTAACCAAAGTTCCATTATGCGGTGTTACTGAAGCTAATGAGGCAAAAACTTAATTAATAATTATTTAGGTATTATAGAAGAAGCAAAGGTTTTTAAATCAGAATACAACAATTAATCGGGGCGGGGGAGATGTTGAGGGGCTTGAGAATTGAACTGTGATAGGAAACACATCCTCTGAATCCTCCGCCCCTACAATTTATATTTTCTCAATCCTTGTTAATAAGCATTTCTCTCTAAGTTATGACATGTTTACATGAAAATGTTATGTTATTCATTTAAATGAAGTTATTAACTGAACACTTTAATGAAAAAATCCAAAAATTTGCTAAAATATGCGAAAATTTTAATATTATGTTTACGTTTTGCTACCATCAGAGTTGGCAATATGAAATTCAAATTTAGCAACTGATAGACGCAACTAAGGAGGTAGACTTAGAAAAATATCGAAAGCCATTTTTCAGTAATTTATCAAAACGAGAACTACGAGTTTGTTATCTCAAGCAAACCACTATTTATAAATGTCAAAAAGATGGACGTGGAAAAAGGAATAGTGAAAGCGATAGAACTAGAGCTATACTATCAAAATTGGAAGTTAATAGTATAAACAGTTGATCAAGAAGAAAGTGTTGATTCCCATTACTCGATAAAGGACAATAGAAAAGCTAAGAGGAAAAGATGAAATATTTAGAGGAATCAAAAAGTGATGGTAAACGAATATTTATCAAGGGAATGCACAAAGATATATAAAAATGAGGGATGTCCGTAACTCACGGGGCAAACTTGTTAAAGATATTAGGGATAATTAATCGAGTTAGTTTTAAAACTTGATGCTATATCAAACAACCTAGGAGGGCATGGTAATGACGTGTTTATGCCTTATTAATAGGGTAGAATGCTTGGTAGAGTGGCTTCAAGGGCTTAGCGTGCTTGGGATTTTTTTTGGGTAAAGAGAGTCAAGGAGATAAAGGTGAAGTTCAATGACCCTCCAGTCCTTATACTAGACTGGGAGCGTTCTAAGAGTAAAGCCCTTTTCACCCTATGCTATGAGTTTAGCAGTGATTGTTTAAACCAGAGCTTGAGTGGAGATGTTGACTTACTCCTAGCTACTGGCACTGAGTTGCCTCAAGGTCTTTACGACAGATGGAGTAAGGTTTTCGTCTACGATGTCAATAATGCTTTCCTAGAGCCCAATCAAGAGGTAATTGTTGAGGTCTACGAGCCTGACAAAGTAAACAATAATGTTTTTTCAGCTGTTGAAGTCGTACAGAGAAGTAGCTGGGGTTTCTACAAGCCACCACCGAGGGAAGATTACGTGCTCATTGCTAAGCTACCGATTGGCGAACTCGTTGGATCAGCCTGCTATAACCCTAAAAGCAGCAACATAGACTATGGTGTGCACGTCTCAAGACCCTATTGGAGACAAAGGATAGGTACTAGACTCCTAGTGGAAATAGCTAAGCTTACTAAGACTTTAGGACATGAGTGGTTTAGTGTGGTAAGAGTAATCCGAGGAATAAGGCCTGCAGAAAGCGATAGAAGAGCAATAGACTTCTATCGTGCGAACAAGCCCAGAGAAGAGCTAAATGTGTATAGATTAACTATTAAACCGAGTGGTTAACTAACGTCTCTCATACCGCGTCATTTTAGGTAATTAAGACTTTATAAGAATGTTAAGTTCAATAGCATATTTAAGACGGTCTATTAATTGACTAATATGTCGTGTCCTGCTCAGAGAGGGTGATAGTCCTCATCAAGTTCAGGTTAGCTGAGCTCTCAGCATCATCAAAATTTTATGCTTTTCCATTTTTATTAGTTACCATAATTTTTGATGAGTCTATATCGAGATCAGAACGTTATATGTTGTAATATATTGGAAGTTATATAGGCAAAGAAAATGATAATACTTATTCATACTGCTCAGAAACTACCTTTTTTAATACAAATACCTTAACCTTTTCGACAACCTCAATCACTTTTTGAGCCTCTTCTTTATCTACGTCAAAAAGGATAGAGTTCTTAAATGAGTCGTCATACATTTTTAATTTCTCAAAAACGTCAATAGACCCTTCAAATATCTCCTTGAACTCTTTGTCAATTTTCATGCATAACGTCGCTAGCTCAACTATGTCGTTTGAGAAGTCAAACTGCTGATTAAAAATTAGGAATGCCTTTAGGAGGTCTCTGACAGCCCATGAGCAAAAAGGGCAAATTTGGTCTCCAGACTTAAAGTGATCTACCACTCTCAATTCTTCCAAGGATCTTTTCAATAGGTATTTGACGTCTTCCCTAATTTTGTTGTACCACAGAAGTTTCCCTTCCTTTTCTGCGTAGTAATATACATAAGCTGGAGTTTTGTGCTCTTCAAATGTTCTCTTATCAACTGTAATTAACTCTATATCCTGCTCTATGTAGTTGTGGAGTTCTAAAGATATCCTTGTTGTAAAGTCCAGTTCCTTTTCTCTATTCAACTTCTCCTCTGTCACGATTAAAATGTCCCAATCTGAGTCCTCTCTACAATCACCTCTAGCCCTAGAGCCAAAAAGGATTATTCTATCTATCTTAATGTTAAGCTGTTTTGCAACGTTCAATATAGTTTCTTTTAGCAGCTTAATTTTTCCTTCCACATGATGTATTTCTTCTTTCATTTATAATAACTGTTGACGTTGTCTCGGCACGTTTCCATCCTTCTCTCAATTTTTATTTACTCTCTCTATATATTTTTCCTTAGTAATTATGATGGAGAGAAATGAAGTTAAGAAAATATTTGATGAGTTGAAGAATGACTTAGAAAACGACGTTGTTGTAGTTAGGCATGAAATAATCACAATCTTAAATGAAAAGAAGAAAATATTTGTCGATATTAGGAAAGGTGGTGTATATATAAAAGCTGGTGACAAAGAGCTTTCAATTAAAAACAGAAAGTTTTACAAAATGGTTAAGCATTTTGTTCTAGTTACTAAGAGTGGTGAAGACAAGAAAGCAATAATTGACATTGTTGAGTTCTTCATTTTGCATGCTTTAGGGTCAGGCAAATAGCTTAAGAAAGTTACTAAGCATAAAATCAAGCAATTAACCTAAACCTTTAAACTTTTAATTCTCTATATTTTAAACCAAGAATCAATGAGTGACACCTTTAGCGTATTTGCAAACGCCGTTAGGACTATTGTAGAATATATATGTGAGCATCAGGAAATTCTAGATTTTGAACCAGAAATAGAAGCTAAGGTTTGGCAACTCGTTCCAGTGATTAAACCGCAGTTTGATGAATCAAAGCTTTTGGAGGACCTTAAAGAACATGAAGTTGTTAAGAGATCTCTAGAGTTTATGCTTCGTGAAGATTTTCCTAAAAGGCTAGGAATTAACTGTGATATGAATTGTGAAACTTATTTATTTCTAGTTTTAATACGTCTAGCATATGAGTATATTAAAGAATTTGGCTGTGGGTTCAATGAGCAGAAATTTAAGGATCTATTTAACGAGCTGTCTTCCTACATATATAATGAGGAAATTGTGACAATAACAGTGCTTGAAAACTTTGAGCTTGAAGGAGCAGAAGAAGTAACAATAGATAAATACAGAATACGTAAGCTAAGTGAGTGGGAGATAAAGCAGATAATAAAGTTAGGTTATGCTAACAGCTTAGGTCTAATAGTTAAGTCTGATTTAGGAGTAATACAGAATATGTGGTGCATCGAAACTCAACTTGACATGGATGAGTTCTTAGCGATAATGAGATTATTTAAGAGAGGTTATGTCTCAAACAGCATTGTGCTAAGATACCCTAAAGCAGGGAAGAGGTTTTACTATATTTTAACTAGGAGTTCTTACCACGTTTCTTTACAGACTGCTAAGTATGTCCTTAAGCTAGATGAAGTTGATCGTCTGCGCCATTTATGGGACATCTATAAGCGTGTGAAAGACAAGTTGCCACAAGAGTTGGGGATAGCCTTAAAGTGGTTCAATAAGTCGCGTGAGGAAAATGAAGTTAAGAATAAGGTTCTTGAATTGGCGATAGCATTTGAGACTATGTTTAAGGATCACCATTACGATAGGTTGACTAGAAGCCTGAGACCAAGTGACATTAGTAAGATAAGAAAACCCTTAGAAAAACTTAGAACTGAAAGAAACTTTATTGTGCATCAAGGGCGTAGCAACCTTAGGCATGAGGAGCTTGAAGCTGTTTATTTAAACGCCGAAGAAATCTTCAGAGAGTTTTATACTTGGTTTCTTGAACAGATAGACGAGGGTAGGGACTATTATGAGATTATAGATAAAGCAAAACAATACAAGTGAGCTAAACATGCATTCTTTACCAGTATTTTTGTCTATCTTTAGCATGTTGTATTTCCTAAACTTTGCAGTATAGCTTCGATCAAGACCAACGATGCTTAAGCTTTCTATCTCAACGTAAAGCAGATAGTTGAAACGCTAGCTTTGAAAGTTTAAATATTAGGTTATAGCAGTTTTAATCTAGGGATCAAAAAATGGGAGATATTGATGAAATCGTACTTGAGATTGATAGTTCTAGCTTTTCTGCATCCCTAGACTTTATAAATAATCGTCTTGCTGGGTATTTCATTAAGTATAATAAAGACGGAGAGAACTTTACCATAAATGGGGATAACTTTGGTATTGGTATTGATCGATATTATTACATAGATGAAAATGACAAAGAACAAACTAAAGAAATTATTGACTTTGAAACACCAGAAGACAAAGATCTTCTTGCTAAATTTAATGAAACAATAATGAAAAGATATGAGGAGAAGATAGCAAAAAGACAAATTAGTGAAAGTGAAGCAAAACAATTATTCCTTGAATTATTGGAGTATCTTAATTCATTAACGAAAGGAGGACTTCTTGGATTAACTGAAAAAGTGAAGAGCGCGGTAAAAAGTGAAAATGTAAAGGTTAAATTTCATAAACGTGAGGTAGTCATGAGTGTTAAGGATTAGACCTATAAACAGTAACAGTGGAATGATACATAAAGCGTTTTTAATATCTGATAATGAAAATAAATTGTAAAAAGCAATTTGGATAAAGAACTGGACTTGCTTGAAAAGAAAGTGAGAAAAAAGGTCAGAAAGCTAAATGATTTAGCACAGCCATATTTGAATGAGGCCACGGTCAGATTCTTAGAAGATAAATTAGAGAGAGAATATGGAATAAAGGGTTCGGGTCAGGAGCTTACTTCCGCATATTTCTCGTTACTTCTAAATACGAGATGGCATCTTCAGCACAGCCCCCCTCATCCCCTCATTCTTCTTCCCCTGCTCCGTCTGGCTTCATCCTTCACTGCAGGGGCGTTCAGGAGAGACCCAAGGCTCCCCCACATCCTCTTGTAGATGTTCAAGGCCGCGTTTTTGTCTCTGTCAGCAATAAATCCGCATCTTGGGCAAACACCAAATCTACTATGGAACACTAACTCAGTTCTACATCTATAACACAACTTTGACGTACCTCTTGGGTCTATGAAGTAAAACGGGACGTTGTATTCTATTGCCTTAGTTATTATAGCGTTTTGAAGTGTTCGGTAATCTAAGTGCAACGTCTTCCACCTGTTCTGTTTGCTCATGCTCCTCAATTCCTCTATTAAACCAGTTAGTTCTTCTAACGTGATAGCATCTTTCTTTTTCAATGCAAATAAAACGAGTCTTTTGGCAAACTTTCTAGACCCGTCTATAACTATATTTTTAGCTTTTCTGTAGAGACTTTTCACTCTGTTTAGTATTCTCTTGTTATACCTCCACCTCTTTGGATACTTTCTCTGAATCTCTTCAGCTTTTGCCCTTAATGAGAGGGCTTTGATAAATGGAGTGTCTTCCCTTCTTACTTTTTTACCGTCGTAAAACACTAACTTTCTTAAGTTTACATCAAGCCCTATAACACCTAGCGGAGTATAAGGTTTGTATTCGACTTCAAAAACAATGCTAACGTAGAATTTTTCGTTGTGGTATGATACATACACCTCTTTCCACTTGTATTTCTTATTTGACATCTGTTTCTGAAACTTCTTAATGTATTCCTTTCTGTGCTTTAACCTGAGAGTAAACCACTTACTTTTACTCTTAAAAATTACTCTAACTTCACCCCTTTTCAGATCAACTCTAGCATCTTGATTGTCAAATTCAGCAGTTAGCCTTTTCAGTACTGGCTCATGTTTAGCTCCGCTATCTCTTGCAGAATCAACTAGACTAGCAGCCTTATTGTACATTATTCTTGTCACATGAGCTCTGTAGCCTAGCTGTTTTGTCAATCTGTCGTAGAACATTGTGTGTAGTTGGCCAACTCCAGGCACCTCTTTTAAACTCCACAGCTCGTCCACAAGTTTCTGCATATTATAGCGATACTCCACTAATTCCCACAGCAACTCCTCTCTATTTGAAACTTCAGCCTCAGCTTTTAACGCTAGTCTATACTTCTCACCCATCCCCTCCTCTGAGGGAATAAACGGGTTCATCGATTGTATGGCTTCCACAATCTTTTATTATAGTACAAATTTATAAACTTTTGCACTACAATTATATCATGGTATCAATATATGTTTTTGATGGAAAAGTGATTAAGACAATGAACAGATACATTGTATATCCGCCAAAAGAGTATCAAGAAAAGTTGAAGAAGCTTCACGGAAAGAAAGTGAAAGTTATAGTCATTGAGGAAAGTGATTAGAAATAAGTAAAAATAACTAGAGTTAATCAAAAAATGGAATAAAGGCTACGATTATACCAATCATTTTGGAAAAAAGGTGCAGAATTTATAGTTGCTGATCTAGGTGACAAACTGGTTCTAGGAAAAGTTAGAAGAAGAGTTACCTTAAAGACTTTATTTTCATTAGAGAAGTCAATTGAGAAACTGCTGAAAATAAAGCCCGAGTATCAGAAAAAGAAGATAATTCCTATGATATATGCGAAGAGAGTCACTGAGGAGCTTATTGAGGAGTTCAAAAGAAAAGGGATTTATCTAACTTTAGGTGAAGAGGGTGATTTAACTCCTTTGAAGCTCTAAAATTTTAATGCGATCTATTTTATTTATCCATTTTCTCACTAATTTAAGAACCGACCTAACAATATAGTTTGATCCGTCGTCAATGATTAGGTAGACAATAAGATCTTCCAGCATCTTTTTAAATTCATCGACAGATAGCTTATTTTGCTTCAGCTTCTCTAAAAGCTCCTTGTCTCTTCTACACTCTTCAGTATCTTCTATGCATGAAATTAAGCGCAGATAAATTTCCTCCCAGTCCTTCACCCTGTCCAGCAGTCCTTCCTTTTCGTAAGATGCTGAAAGCTTCTCTGTTTCGACTTCGTCACTTAAATTCATTTCGTGCTGTACTTTTAGTGAAAAGGTGTCTCTGTGCACATATATCTTCTCGTTCTCACTCTCTACCTTAATTTCAAGCTCAATAAGAAATGAAGAAGCAATCACCAACTTCCCGCTTATTACTTTTCCTTCAAACAATATCTCTTTGTTTATTTCTTCAATATTCATCTATGTTATTATAACAACCAAGTTTATTTGTTTTTATTATTAACTAAATATGGGGGTTGGGAATCTGTTTCGATTTTTTGATGATTTAATATGAAATATGATGCTTTAGAGCAATTCTACTTAAGCTTAAATATCTTGTTAAAATATAAATTGTTCTCAATTAGGACTATCTTAGATACTTTAACGCTATTAAGTAAGCTGAGGCTGTATGTCTATCTAATCCGGACTGTCTCATTATTTCATCATGCTCTTTCGAATGTGTAGTCCCTCTAGGAGAAACATAAACAACGTTTATCGAGTATAACGGTTCTTTATAAGTTATTCTCTCTATCAAGCTCTGTAGAAAACCTATAATAACAAAAATAAATTTAGAATTACTTATGAGTATTACCCTTCTTATGTTATACGCTATTATCTTTAACGCAATTTCCTTTTCAGTTAACTCTGGAATCCTTGACCTAACTATTGACACACTTTTCCTCTTTATTACTGAATGTACAGTCTCAACTATTGACCTCCTTTTGTACTCTTCTGACAAGTGCCTCTTCATCCTCTTCCTATACTCCCCTTTTGTACGATGTATCGGAACGTCTTTACTCCTTACGGGTATTATAGCTAAAAGGTTATATCTCTTGGTAATAACGTGGTTTTCCTCTGAGTCATACCCCTTATCACCAATGATGATTTTAAACTTGCTAACTAATTCCTTGTCCATGTTTTCCAACACCTTCTTAAACTCTTTTGAGTCGTGGATCTCCCCAAAATGGACGTCAAATGCAACAATCATTTGCGATTTTTCATCAACAATTATTGTTGTTTTTACGTACTTCCTCCTAACTCTCTTCCCAAAATCGTTAAGCCTCTTGTCATAATAGAACGAGTGATAATTGACGGAAAACCCAGTGCTGTCAATTATGATTATATTTCCTAACAGTCCCTCAAAAGACTTCACAACCTTGTTGAAGACAGAAGTGATGAGTTTCATGCTAACCCTCTTGCAAAACTTCTGGATTGTTGTAAAGTGGGGTATATCAGAGAGGGACAAGAGGGAGACAAACACGGGGTTAGAAGATATTACTTCTATGACGTCTCTATAGCTTACGTTTACCCAGACCTTGTAAAGCAGTATGACAAAGAGCTGATACTGCTTGTACTTCCTCTTTGAGAACTTGGAGGAATAAGGAGGGAGAAGTCTTTTTGATGTAATTACAGCCTGTTTTATCAACTTATATTCTAGTGATTTTTTCGTGAATCTAGGTAATCTTTTCATAATACGATAAGTCATAATACGGTAATACCTTCAATAAATAAATGCTTTTCAAGGGATTTCTACAGAGCTTATAATTTTAATAGCGACGTGAAAAAGCTTCTAAACTTCGCACCTACCTATACACTGAACATTTACTGTATTGAGAGAGAAGCATAAAGTCTTTAACGCTTGTTATTTGAGAACTTCTAGTTTTAACGCTTTGCTGTATAGTCATGACTTTACTTCGTTAGACATAAAACTTTCGCTTGTTAGTCCCATATTTAAAGGACTACATACCAAAGTGATAAAATGAATTTCAAGGCAAATGTTCACGAGGAAGTCAGTAAAGATGAGATAACTGTAAAGACGTTTGGTGATTCAGAGATTTCTACAAATAACGAGCATAACCCGTTACAAGGGAGAAAAAATGAGAACGAATTTAGCACGTGGAGGATTAGGACATGGAGCAAATAGATTATACTAAAAGGTTTATAGACTTCCTTGAGAACTTCAAAGATAACAACGGAAAGTACAAGTATAGGAAACTAGCTGAAAAGACAGGCATAATGGGAGAGACCCACTTCAACGTGGATGTTAAGGACTTGGAAAAATATGATAAGGAGTTAGCGAAGGTGTATAAGGAGAAAAGCCCGGACGTCATCTCTCAGTTAGACAACATTATAGAGTGGTTCATCAAGACAAGGACTTTACTCGCCAGAGGATGGTTGGAAGGGGCAACGCTAAAGAACGAGAAAGGGAGGGAGGTAGTTATAATGACTTCTGATTTTGCCAGGGAGATCGTTAGACAGATGAGTGTGTCATTGACTTTAGAGGAGTTGGCTGAAATTCTGGGACTGGAATATCGAAAGGTAAAGCAGGGTAGTGTAACACACGAGTTTCTCGTCGTTGAATTTGTGGACTTCATAAGGTTCCTTGTCTTAAAGAGGTGATGATATGACACAAGTAGATTATGTCCAGAGGTTCATTGACTTTATCGAGAACTTTAGAGACGAAAGGGGTGAGCTGAAATACATTAAGATGTTAAAGCAGATGAGAAAGAAGGCTGACAAAACGTTAACTGTGTACTTTTCAGACTTCTACAAGTATGATTGGGTATTAGCAGTCAAACTGTTAAACAAACCAGAGGACATATTGCCTAAGGTTGTTGATGAACTTGAGAAACTAATCAACGTGATAGACTCAGCATTTAACGTGAGCACAGAGGAGATCGGCATAACATTTAAAGTAGATGCTGACATTTTGCCAGGGCTTGAGACAGAAGAGGTTTTAAAAGACTATGAAGGAATTGTACTCTTAGCTGGAGAAGTTGAAAGAGGGATAGTCATAGGATGTTTTAAGCACGAGAAGTGTAACTCCACGTTCTTTTATGAACTAAGTGGAAGAGATGATAGGCCTACCACTTGTCCCTTGTGTGGAAAAGGAGGAAAATTCAAGCTGATACCCTCAATGTCATCGCTCGGTCATTTTCAGTACGCCTTTGTAAGCAACTTGCCAAATGCCATAAAACCGAATGAAAAACCGATAATATTGCAAGTAATACTTAAGGATGATTTAACCGGGTTGGTTAAACCCGGTGATCATGTTGTTCTAACCGGGTTGTGGAGAAAGAGCTTAATAAAGATGCCTAAACGTAGGTTTGTGCACATGTTGGAAGCCGTTGACCTGGAGATTAAAGAAAAGGCACCAGTACAAATTGTGTAATTGAAAATGAACGGTTAATTGACAGAGCAAGACAAACGATTTGTG